>JAKQGT010000328.1 GCA_029556005.1 Chlamydiota bacterium
GCTTTTGAAGCAGGTCAACGATGAAATTTTCCATAGGAGCCACTTCTTAAATGTCCATCTCATGACGACACTATCTAAGACCCCTTGAACCTATCCAGTATTTAAGATATTTTTTTATTCCACGCTTTTTGGCATCTTTTCCATTTTCATTTTGACCTCTTGTCTCATGGACAATGTGATCAAAATGAAAATGGAAAGTCTGTTCAAAAATCGAAGAAATCAAATAAATCCTTAAATACTGGATAGGTTCTTGATAAAAGGCCAACTTTTAGAAAACAGCATCATATCAAAGTAAACCCCGTTATCCCAAAACTGGTGATTTGTTATGCTTGTTTTTAGCTGAGCCATGACGCTATTTCCATCATCTTCATGGTCTATATAACTCTCCATAATGGCTTGCCCTACTTGGATTAAATGGGCAAGAGTCTCTCCATGCAAGCTCGTAAAGCCAGCATTTTCTAACCCTTGCAAAGCGACAAGATAAGCACCTACCGTAGCAAATTGATTCCGATCTCCAAAAATGCTCACTCCATTGTTACCAAACCAGCTTGGATTAGGATCATAATGGATGGTAATTGTCCCTGCATTAAAGGCAGCTTCCATAACAGCGTTTAATAAATCTCCTGCATCTTTATAAAAGGAAGATCCTTTGTGATCTGAATTAGAAAGGAAGTTTCCAAGATACAAGATCGATCGAACAAGGGAAGCATTGTTATCGGGAGTTCCTTGATTTGTAGCTAAATCCTGAGCAGCATTCAGTTCATGCGCAATATAGCTCAGGGTTGCTTTTTGAATTTTTTCCCCTTCAAGGGTTTTCCCCTTCTGATTGCAATAGTCAATAATGGTTTGAACTGCATCAAAATCAACATAATCGTAAAAAACCCCCATCGGATTGTTCCAAACGGTGTCATTAGCCCCCCAGTGATTGCCTGGAGTCCATTCTCCACTTGCGGTGATATCTCCATTCACAAGTCCTTCAATCCCCTTATCGATAAGAGGTGTTAAAAAATCTGCTAGCGTTTCAAAAACAGAAGCTCCTTGGATCAGAGCACCTAGTGCCATAATATCTGCGTCCAATGCAGACCCTTTATCAACAATGGAAACTTGACATCCCGATGTTACATTATAGGCCCAAGGAATAAGTCCATCATCAAGCCCTTGGTTAGCAAGAAAAGCATATCCATTTGCTAAACCCGTAAAAAGTTCTTGATTTAGCGAACTTATACTCAAACAACTTCAAAAGTTGGTTTTGGGCTAGCGCGAAAGCTTTCGAAATTCGTCGATCTTAAACGACCTAATATTAGAAATATGAGGTCATTTAAGATCGGCAAATTACGGTGCTTTGGCGCAGCCGAAAATCCAACTTTTGAAGTTGTTTGAGTATACAGCATAACTGAGCATCATCCCCATCGCTTCAGACGTACAGTTACTTTGACCATTTCCCCCAACCGGAAATATTCCGCTTGTCGTACTTTGACAAAGAGTCGTTTGATTCACAACGATTTCCTCAGCAAAAGGAAAGGGATGATAGTCATAAGAAAACAGAAGTGCTTGAGTACATAGAAAAAGATAAAAAGATAATTTTTTGTTTCGTAACATGAATAAAGCCTAAGTTTGAATCGAATACATGAGGAAAGCATTTGGATAAAAAGAATTGTTGTCAACACTATCAGAAGTTTTGGGGTTCTCAATAACCCTTCAATTTTCTATAATCCTAATCATGTTAGAAATTGCCCAAATTAAAAATGCTATTTTAGAAATCGTGAGAGATGCGGATGTGAAAATTACCAATCCTCCGCGTGACGGATTGCACTTTGAAGCTATCGTGATCTCTTCTCTATTTGAAGGAAAGAGTTTAGTCGAGCAACACCAACTGGTGATGAATGCTCTAAAAGACTTATTTAGTACCACCCTCCATGCTCTGAGTCTAAAAACCTATACCCCCAAGGAATGGAATCGTGAGAGACATTCAACAAGAAATTAAAAATGCTATTGCATCCTACCCTGTCATTTTATTCATGAAGGGTTCTAAGCAAATGCCCCTATGTGGTTTTTCTGCCCGCGTTGTCGACGTTTTATGTCGCTTTGCGATCGATTTTGAAACGCGCGATGTTTTGAAAGATGACCTTTTACGACAAGGCATCAAAGACTATTCGAACTGGCCCACACTTCCTCAGCTTTACATTCAAGGAAAGTTTATTGGAGGGTGCGATATTGTGATGGAGCTCTATGCCAATGGCAAGCTCCAAGAACTTTTAGGAGGCTAACATGGGAAAGTCTATTGAAGGGTATGCCCCCATCGCCCCTCAACCTCAGCGCAATGCCCTTAAACGGACCGATTGTTGTTCTTTGAGAATGATGCTTCAGTTTGGAACCTATATTCTTAATCAAGGACTCCCCTTTCAAAACGTTAAATCGACTGTCTGTTCTTCTTGTAGAAAGTGGGAAATTAAAACCTATGGCAACCGCCGACTCAATCATTTGTTCATGGGGGAGCAACCCTAAGCTTATGGATGATCCGACGAGTGAACTTTCAGATCTTTTTCTTCACCGAGGATGGGTGATCCCTGTTGTGATCATCTTAGGTCTAACTCTTGTTGTGCACTTTTTGATCAGTCGGTTTTACAATCGCGTCTATTCTCGATTAGAAAAAACCCATTTAACTTGGGACTCGGCTCTACTCAAAGCCTTGATTCGTCCTTTAAAAGTGATGGTCTGGATTTTTGGCCTAACTTTTTCGATTCAACTGCTTGCTTTTCACTTTGAAAAAGATAGTTTAATCGAACTCTTTCGCCCTTTTCGTAACTTCTCGTTTGTGGTAGTCATCCTCTGGTTTTCCCTCCGATTTATCAAAAATATGGAGGTCGATTGTATACGAGAGCAAAGAGAACAGAAGAAAAAGTATGATAAAACAACGGTTCGCGCCATCTGCCAAATTTCACGCATTGTGGTGGTTTTAATCGCCACTCTCGTCTACTTACAAACCCGCAATGTCAATATCTCTGCTGTCCTTGCTTTTGGGGGAGCTGGAGGTTTGATTGTGGGTTTAGCCGCAAAAGATCTCCTCGCCAATTTCTTTGGAGGGCTGATGATCTACCTCGATCGCCCCTTTTCTGTGGGTGATTGGATCCGCTCCCCCGATCGTGAGATCGAAGGGTATGTCGAAAATATTGGGTGGAGACTCACCCGCATCCGTACCTTTTCTAAGCGCCCTATCTATGTTCCGAATGGGATATTTTCCAATATTTCTGTAGAAAACCCCTCCCGCATGTCTAATCG
>JAKQGT010000167.1 GCA_029556005.1 Chlamydiota bacterium
CATCAGAAGACTCTTGTACGGCTACGCTGACATTTTTCACTCCCCGTAACTGTTCTTCTAGTGCAGTCAGCTCAAAGTAATGGGTCGCAAAGAGCGTTTTACACCCTTTTTTGACTAGAAATTCTGCAACTGACCATGCAATGGAGATCCCATCATAGGTACTTGTTCCTCTACCGATTTCATCGAGAATGACAAGAGAGCGGGAAGTTGCATTGTTTAAGATGTTCGCCGTTTCTGTCATTTCGATCATGAAAGTGGATTGTCCGCGCGCGAGATCATCGCTAGCCCCAATACGACTGAATACCTTGTCTACAATGCCAATTGTTGCCGATTTTGCGGGGACAAAGGATCCCATCTGAGCCATGATGGTGATGAGGGCGACTTGGCGAATGTAGGTCGATTTTCCTGCCATATTCGGACCGGTAATCAAAAGAAAACGGTCTTTATCTAGAAAGGTATCGTTGGGGATAAAGGGATCTTCTATCAGGGAGGCTTCAATCACAGGGTGGCGCCCTACTTGAATCTGAAGAGCCTCTCCGTCATTTACAAGGGGACGAGAATAATTCCTGTGGAAGGCAGCTTCTGCTAAGGAAAGGAGAGCATCGAGGGTTGCAATTCCTTGAGAAATCGATTGAATCGTATCTAAATAGGCAGCCACCTCTTGTCTTAAGTGGTGGTAAAGGCGCTGCTCAATCTCTAGAATTTTCTCTTCTGCAGTGAGAATTTTTTCTTCATAGGCTTTGAGTTCAGGGGAAATGAAGCGTTCATTATTCACCAATGTTTGACGACGCTGAAAAGTCAGGGGCATATTGTCCGCTTGGCCGCGGCTCACTTCAATACAGTATCCAAACCCTTTGCTAAAAATAATTTTGAGGGTTTTAATTCCTGTCATCTCTTTGAGTTCGGCTTGATACTTTGCAATCCAGGACTGACTATGGGTTTTTAACGAGCGGAGCTCATCGAGCTCCCCATCTACTTGGGGGCGGATCACCTTTCCTTCTCCGAATTTTACCGGAGGTTCATCGACCAATGTTTGGGCAATTTTTGAAACAATCGGCGTTGGGTCAGAGAGGGCGGTTTTAATGTCTTGAATGAGGGGAGATTTTAAGGGAGATAAAAAAGAGAGCACTCCGGGGATTTTTTCTAGAGAAAAGCGAAGGGCACTTAAGTCTCTAGGACTAGCATTTCCTGAGCAAACCCGCATCATGAGGCGTTCCAAGTCACGAATCTGTTTAAGGGATTCAGCGAGTGAGAGATGACTCAGGAGTTCTTCGACAGCATCTTGGCGCTTGCAAATAGCCTCTGGGGAAAGGAGAGGGTGGATGATCCACGTTTTAAACAGGCGACTTCCCATGGGCGTTTTGGTGTAATCAAGAAGGTTTAGGAGTGTCAGGTTATTTGCATGGGTATGGAGGGGTTTCGTCAGTTCCAAGTTACGCTCTGTGGTGCGGTCGATAGACATATAGGAGGAGAGTTCATCCCGATAGATCTGCTTGACATGGGTAACGGAGAGGCTCAGTTCATCTTGAACATAAGAGAGAAGAGCCCCTGCTGCATGGATTGCAGCGGTCATTCCTTGGAGTCCAAAACCATCTAGACTATGCACATGGAAATGGCGCTTGAGGAGGGCATAACAACTTTGATAGTCGAAGTGCCAGGGCTTTTGGGTGGTGATCCGAAACGCAAGTTGCTTTTGCATTTCTCCCAAGAACGGAAAAAAAGTTTTTTCAGAGAGGAGAACCTCTGAAGGGTGCCTTTTATAGAGCTCATCTTGCAGCTCTTTATCTGAGCTGAGCTCAATCACACGGAACTCACCAGTAGAAATGTCGAGAAGGGCTAAAGCGTAAGTTTGGTTAAGCTGGGTGATGCAGGCAAGAAAGTTATTGGTTTTTTCGGGGAGGGAAGAAAGGAGGGTTCCAGGAGAAATGACTTTAACCACCTCTCTCTTTACCAGTCCCTTCACCTGTTTAGGGTCTTCCGTTTGTTCTGCAATGGCAACAAGAAAACCTTTTCCCACAAGTTTTTCAATGTAACTCTCAGCGGCATGGGCAGGGACGCCACTCATGGGGACCCCTTGCCTTTGGGTTAGGGTCACATCGACGGCTTCAGAAAGGAGGATGGCATCATCATGAAAAGCTTCGTAGAAATCGCCCAAACGAAAGAGAAGGAGGGCATCTTTTGCCTTCTTCTTACACGCATACCATTGCGCCATCATGGGAGAGAGTTTTGATGTCGTATTCATTGCGTTAATTTCTTCAGCAAACGTTTCAGTAAATTCTCTTCTTTTCCTTCATCCATCAGGGTGAGAGCTTCCTTAGCCTCTTCGATCCCTTTAGCAATTTGGAGGATCACCCCATCGCACCAACGCTGCGATTCTTCAATATCTTTCTGCAATTGCTCTAAACGCTCTAAAATCTCTTGGGGAGATTTTGAAATCATCTCGATCTGAACCGTATGTGTCGACTGCATCTGTGTCTTATAATTATCGATCATCTGCCTGAGTTCAAAAACATCGATAAGCAAAGGGAGAAAGGTTTTTTTAAAGTCTTCTCGGAGTCCTTTAGTTGCTGAAGTCGGGATGATTTTTTTAGGCTCAGACTCAGAAACGGGTCTAGATAGCGTGATCGACTCCGAAATAGGAGAGGATTCGAGTTTGCGATAGATTTTCTTATGAAACTTAGCCATGACTAAAGAATACGCTATCCTCAAAAAAATGTCGATTCTCTATAATCAGTAACATGGGTGTATATGCGAAAAAAAGCCTAGAGCTTTTAAGAGAAAAGATTGACTTGATTGAAGTCGTTTCCTCCTATGTGAATCTCAAAGCAGCGGGGCGTTCCTATAAAGGCATTTGCCCTTTTCATGATGAAAAAACCCCCTCTTTTATGATTCAAAAAGGGGAGTCTCACTACCACTGTTTTGGGTGTGGGGCTCATGGAGATGCCATCGCCTTTTTGATGAGCTACATGAAGATGAGTTTTGTTGAGGCAGTTGAAACTCTAGCGGAGCGTTTTCAAGTCCCCTTAGAAGAGGTAGAATGGGAAAAGCGTGATCAGGGTCTGACAAAAAAAGATCTCAAAGAAGCTCTTTTGAAGGCCTCTCAATTTTACCATTACTACCTTTTGCATAGCGATGAGGGGCACCTTGCCCTTAAATATCTTTTTCAAAGAGGGCTAGATTTAGACTTCATCCGCCTTTTTAAGCTCGGACTCGCCCCTCGAAAAGGACTGCTGTTTGCCCGCTTTATGCAAAAATATCCGTTTTCTGCTGAGCTTCTAGAAACAGCTGGGCTCCTTAAGACCCTAGACAATGGGAAAAAGAAAGTGTTTTTTTCCAATCGCGTGACCTTCCCCATTCTTGATCCGGGGGGGAGTGTCATTGGTTTTTCTGCGCGAAAAATTTCAGAAGAAACCTTGGGTCCCAAGTACATCAATACCCCAGAAACACCCGTCTTTAAAAAATCCCATACTCTCTATGGACTCAGCTTTTCGCGCAGACGGATTGCCAAAGAAAAACAGGCGATTGTTGTCGAAGGGCAGATCGATGCTCTCCGCCTGATTCAAGCGGGATTTAATATCACAGTTGCAGGGCAGGGAACAGCCTTTACCGAAGATCACATCAAAGAGCTCCTGACTTTAGGCATTACAAAAGTCTATCTGGCTTTGGATGGAGATGAAGCCGGAAGGACAGCGATTTCTAAGATTGGAAACTTGTTTCAAAAAGAGGGGGTGGAAGTGCGTGTTGTTCCGATCCCACCAGGAATGGATCCCGATAGTCTCTTACGCGAGGAGGGGCCCCTGGCTTTTATGGAGCTTTTAGAAAAATCTCAGGACTACTTAAGCTTCCTTCTCGACTATTTTTCTAAAGATACCGATCTTTCCTCCCCCTCGCAAAAAAATCATCTGGTGCAAACGATTGTCAAACGGATCCGCTCTTGGGATCATCCCCTGATGGTTCATGAATCTCTTCGCAAATTAGCCCGTCTGACCCAAGTCCCTGAAAAACTGATTGGAGTGGGACAAGAGGAGATGCGACGCTCCGTCTATGTCAAGAGAGAGGGGAGTCTATCCGAAGTGGCGATCGATCCCAACCGTGTCCTCGAAACCGATCTTCTTCGATGGCTCTTTCTTTTAGGAGAATCTTCATCAAAACTCTTAAAAATCATTCAAGACAACTTAAAACCCCTCCATTTTGCGACTCCAATCTGCCGCCGCCTTTTTTCTGTTTATATGGATAACCTAGCAGAGAAAAAACCGACCGATCTCTTGAACATTGCCAACAATTTAGAAAGCGCGGAAGAGCAGCTGCTCTTCTCCGAAATCGTACAAAAAAAGGTCAACACCGAACGCGCAGAAGAGGGGGTTGTAGAGACGGTGACAAAAATGCTCCAACACCACTGGATGGAAGAGAGAGAAAAAATCAAAATCCAGATTCAAAGTGGCCGGTGCACAGAAGAAGAAATTCTTGAGCTGGCCAAGCGTTTTGATGTGATTAAATCCACGCCGCCAGAAATTATTTGCGAAACACCATAAGGGTGTGCTTATACCACCAATACGTGGCAGACTGACGTAAAAGGAGCTCTTCTTCTTTTTCGTTGGTATAACCCAATTTAGCAAAAAGCTCTTTGATATAGTCGTTATTTTGGCAATTGACATGCCCATAACCGACCTGTCCTTTAACTCCCCAGGAAAGGACCACTCCATAGCGATTATTGCGATGGAGATTTTCAAGATAGATCTTTTCGTAAGCTTTCGGGATGTGTTCACCTACCTCCAAGCTTAACACCCAATCATAAGGAGTGTTGAATGCGTGGGGCTTTGCAAGATTCAAAACTTGGCAGGTATTTTGGGTGAGAGTGGGAGTGTCGGGATTTCCATCAAAGCCATCGCAGGAGATTCCACTTTCGCGAAAATGGCGTACATAATGCCCCATACCACACCCTAGATCGCACAGATTTTTCGCCTGTTCCTTTTTGAAAAATTGCAAAAGAGCCTTTCCGAGCTCTTCATCATAAAGATGCTCGTTTTTTGCCTCTTCTCCTATCCAATAACCTTCTTCACTAATCCTTATCATGACTTTATAGCTAAATTTATTTAAAATGGGGATGATTTATGCGGATCTTTCCGTTGTCATTCGGTTTCTTAAAATCTCTCCTTGTCTAATGGACAATGGTTTCGATTTTAAGAAGCCAAAATCCAACAAAAACAGCTCTCTTAAATCGTCCTAATTTTAAACAACTTTAGCTATATCATAAGAATTTTGTAAAATTAGGGAATGATTCATTTGATTTTTTATGATGATGAGTGCCCTTTTTGCCAAAGGTGTGTAGTGTATATCAAGAAGATTGATAAGGGTGCCATCTTTGATTATGCCTCGCTTACTAGCCTAACAGCTAACAAGGTTTTAGTGGGCAAAAAGGGCTTTCTTAAGCGCCTCAACACTCTTATTTTAGTGGAAAACTATCAAGAGGCACATCCTCGATTTTGGATCCGAAGCAAAGGAGTTTTCCGGATCTTGTGGTTAATCGGGTCGTGGCGAAAAGTGGTGGGTATTTTATGCTTTTTACCGAGCTTCGTGATCGATCCCTTTTATCGATTAGTGGCGCGGTGTCGTAGGCGAAAAAAACCTTAGCCAAATAGAGAAGAGAAAAATACCTACCCCTTTTCTGGAGATCTAGACTCCCTTCTTTTGAATGGTAACCGTTCGATGTGTTAAAGAGATGTTTGACCAGGTTGAAGGAGTGAAAAAATCCACGAACCAACTCTTTGGGTCTCTATATTTGGAAAAATAACGACTGAGATCATTCTTGTTAGCGAGGATAGTAATGGATCTTACCTTTCCATCTCGATCAGTGTAGTGGACTCTCGTTAAGCAATCATCTGAAAAAAGACCGAAGCCTAGGACAGCTTGTTTCAATAACCCTAAAAAGAACCGGCCAGGAGAATTTGTCGTAATGGCTCGAATGCTACCGTCTCCGATGTTTACATGTCCACTAAGAAGTGCTTCATGATATCTATACATGGAGAAATCAGAATATAAGTAAAATGGATTGGATATGTAATGACACCCAATCATTATATTATTATTTATTGATTTTTCAGTAATATCGCATAAAATGCTCACTTTATCCCCCGTTTGTTTATGAACCTCTTTCAGTCATACCTTTGAATGGAAAGATATGACTGGAAAAGGTACACCTTTTTCCTCAGTTTTCTATTGGCAATTTTGAATGGGAACTAAAAACGAAAACCCCATCTTCTATACCACTTCAAATTAACGTCTAATCATGCTCAATGCACTTCAAATCGCCCACATAGCTCATATAGATGAGTACTTTAGGTGGATTTTGAAATACACGCATTCTTCAGCCGCTAATATTCTATTATGGTATTAAGATATGGGTATTATATTGAATATTAACTCTTTCTCAAGGTCATTATCCCTTATTTCGGAGCTCTTCCTTCTTCTTTGGGTTATCAATGACAACGAAGAATTCAGATAAATAAATGGTTTTTTGACCTTAAATTTATTATAAATAAAAATTAATTTAATTTCAATTTAATAGTTTGTATTATAAGATGTTTAGCATAAGATATTTGCATTAAATTATTAATTTACAGTCAGATAAGAAAAAGGTTAGTTCTTTCTTAGCTCTATTGCAATAAGGGCTCTTGTGGTTAATAGGGAGCTTGACGTAAGTTAATGAGTACTTTACCTTTTTGCCAAAATGTGTAAATTTTAAGGGCTTTTATGTTCTATTTTGTAACGACACTTGGCATCGCTTTACTGATTGTCTTCTTACTTCTCCTTTTTACCTTAAAAAATGGCATCTCTCCGATGCCAACATCCCCTAAAGTACGCATGCATTTGCTCTCTCTACTTCCCGATTTAGAAGAAGGGACGATTGTCGAACTTGGATCGGGGTGGGGGAATCTTATCTTCCCTCTTGCGAAAAAGTATTCCAAATGTAAGGTAATTGGGTATGAGAACTCGCCGATTCCTTATATTTTTTCTTCCCTCTTAAATCATGCTCCGAATCTCAAAATCATGCGGCAAGATTTTTTCGAAAAGTCTTTGCAAGATGCTGATTTGGTAGTATGCTATCTTTATCCGAAAGGAATGGAGCAGCTCAAATCTAAGTTTGAGAAGGAGCTGAGACCTGGAACAAAAGTCGTTAGTCACACTTATGAAATCCCGGGATGGACTCCCCATGAAACGATTGAGGTGGATGATCTCCGCTGCTCAAAAATCTATCTTTACGAGGTTGTATGATTATCTCCATCTATTTTGCAGGGACTATTGCTAAAGATCATGAAGTGATGGAATCGATGTGGACTCAGGAAGATTTCAAGATCCTTCAAGACCATCTTTCTCCTCATACCCTCAACTGCATGAATCCGGCTCATCGTAGAGATGACCCTAATGATCGTCAATCGATCTTTGGAAGGGATATGACACAAGTGTTTCTTGCCGATCTGATCTTTGTTGATGGACGCCACCGTCGCGGCTTAGGTGTAGGTGCAGAGATGATGTGGGCGAAGTTTCATGCCAAGCCTCTTCTGATGCTGATTCCAGAGGAGACATACTACCGTAAAAGCCATGTAGAAGTATTAGGGGATCATGTCGCAGAATATCTCCATCCCTTTGTCGATGCTCTTTGTGATCAAATCGTCTCCACAGTAGAAGAAGGGGCAGAGTGGATTCACAAATGGGCAAAAGGAGAAGTGGAAGCCCTTAGAGATCTGACGACCGTTTACAAGGCCATGCGCTATTATCAAGAGACCCAATTCGAACAAGATACACCGATGAAAGAAATCATTACATCGACTGATGAGATCCAAAAAAAGTTTCAAACCATTCCATCGCTAGCCCTATGAAATGGTTTTTGCTTCTGGTTTCATCAATGATCCACCTCCACTGTCAGCAACAGTTTTTCGTTTATTCTTTGCACAAAATACTCTTAAGCGCTCTCGGTCGAGCGATGATCTCTCTATTTTGAGAGAGAGGTAAGTAAAGAGAGTCCTGCGGTCTCAATCGTTAGATTTATCCACTCGTATTCACCAATCACAAAGGGATTCAGGAGCTCTGACACCGATCCTTCTTCAAAGGTCAGGGGTGACGCTTCAAAGAGACTTCTTTTTCATATAGCTAAAACTGTTTAAAATTGGGATGATTTAGAGTTCCCTTTATTCTCATGGATTCATTGAGAAAGGGGAGCTATTTTGGATTCCCAGGCATTCTTAGCTGCGACTAAGTGCATAGGATTGCTCTGAAGATAGGCAAAAATGATAAGATCGAATTTTTTGGGGTTTTGTTCTACATACTCCCTGACAGTTGCAAAAGCGATATCTTGCGCTTCTTGAACAGGATAGCCGAAAATGCCTACAGAAATGGCAGGAAAGGCAATGGAACGGATGCTACTTTTGGCAGCTTCTATTAAACAGTTCTGGTAAGCATCTGCTAAGAGTTTCTGTCGGTTGGGAGTTCCTCCCTTAGGACCCGCTGTATGGACAATAGAGTGGACCTGGGAGTTGCATTTTTGAATATTGTGAGAGCCTGTCACTTTGGCTTCCCCTGTATTGATGCGGTGGCCTGGACGAATTTCGGGAATGGCTTCACATTCTTTTAGTAGATTAGGTCCTGCGGCTCTATGAATAATCCCATCAATCCCCCCTCCACCTAAAAGAGTTGTGTTGGCTGCATTAACAATGGCTTCTACAGGGGACTGGAGTAAGTCGCCCGTTTGAATACAGATCGTTGTTGTTCCAATTTGTGTTGAGCAATCGAGCGGTTCCATAAGCCCTTTGGGGTTGGGATCCTTAGGCACTTGAGGGTTAGGATGCCTGGGCCTTTCGGGATGGGGGTTCCTAGGTATTTCTGGATGCCAGTTTAGGGATTTATTAATCAAGAGTGTAGAGCCACCTAGCACCGCTGTGCAAAGAGCTTGGGTTTTCCAAGAGACCTCTGTCCATGCTTTCGCGAGTGTGATTAATACAAGGGGAAGCATGTCGCTGCTATTGAGCTCCTCTTTCGTGTGGGGTTGGAGGAAGGTATGGGCGATGGATGATAAAGCAAATAAGGTGCCTTGAGATTGCAGAACCTCTTTACTTAGGAGTTGGTAGCGGGAACAGGTAGCGTAGTAGCCCAGTCCGACAAGGCCGTGAAGAATGAGAGATTTCGTAAGGGTTGAGACTTCTGTATTCATCGCTTCCACTCCTGACATGTAAAATAAGGGATCACCGTTTTGCGAAAATCGGCAATCATCCTTTGGGCAGGCCCAATTTCCAGTGCATTAAAATCAACACGAGGATTTTCACAGAGTTTTTGAATAAAATAAAGGACCCAGACTCCACATTGGTAGGGATCTGGCTGCAATTTTTTTTGGATTTTGCTTTCAAAGGTGAAAGGAGCATCTCCAGGAAATTTTTCTGAAAGGTCTGCAGCGCATGTTTTTAATGTCGCTGTGATTTCTTCAAAGTTTCCATAGTTTTGTTTACTGTCATAATATTCAACCACCCGTGTATCGAGATTTACATAAATAAGGGTCCAATGGTTGGATGTGACATGAAGTGGCATAAAGAGTTCTCTATATTTTCTCTCTTCACAAATGCCTATAATCTCTTTTGATAATCCATTCACTCCCCAAAGGAAGGGCATGCCGAGTAGAGGCTCGGGATCTTTAGGGTGTAGGGCTTTAATACGAGGATAGTAGTCTACAATATCGTAATTGCTGAGCCATTTGCGATAGCGACTCCTGCAAGCCTTCCGAA
>JAKQGT010000180.1 GCA_029556005.1 Chlamydiota bacterium
ATGGATGAAATCGGCAAGCCGATCGTATTGGGGGGGAATATCGAGTCTTTCAATTCCATGATGAATCCGATTGCACTGGTGCAATATGCGGGAGCGGGAGTATTTTCATCGGTTTTTGTCGATAGCCTGCAGGTATGGAAGGTTTTATCGGATTTATAAAGAAGACGAAGAACGATTCCCATTGGTCAAATTTCCAAACAAACCCACTTTTTTCTCGGCGAGGTTCCTAGGGAGACCGGAATAATCCCGATATGATGGGATCGAGAATAGAGAATTCGGGAGACCGGGTGTTGGAAAAAGAACTCATCGATCGTTTTGGCCCTCTTCCCAAACAAGCTCAATGGTTACTCGCCTTCAGCCGCATCCGCGTCTTTGCCTCTACCCATCAATTTGTAAGCCTTAAATTTGACAAAATCACCGTACATGCCAAACGTCAATTAGGGAAAAAAGAACTCGAGAAAAAGATCTTTCTTCCTCTAATAGACGATCCAGAAGAGTTTGAATTTATTACGATTGGATTCTTAAGGCGTGACTTTTCAATCTAGATTAGATTAATGACACGCTGAGGCTTTTCCCGGTCAACATATTTGCGATATTCTCCCTGAAAATACTCCAAGTTAGCCAAAAGATGTTTGTGAAGGGCAAAGCCCGCTGAAGCGCCTTCTCTCACTGCACAAATTGAAGCTTGTAGCTCGGTTTCTTTCTGAGTTCTAACCCTCTGGTTGGGTTCATAAAGCGCTTCGATATGGTCAGAAAGAATACGTGCAAGCAAAAACTGCTCTTGAGAGAGGGTCCCCTCTCTATCGGGTGAAGGAAAGGGCACTTTCCACGTCCCTTGATAAGGAGTTCTCTTTTCCGTTCCAAATGCCGTATCATGAATGCGACCATACTGTCCCGAATGACCTACAGCTTGTTGGTGAAGATAGTAAAGGGATAAATCAGGATACATGTAGCGAGACTGGTTGTAGACCTCATCAAACTCTCCCTCCTCTTCCATCCTTTCCAAACGATGAAAAGTCAAACGGGTCGTGCTAAACTCAATCGTTTCAAACCCTCTTACAAAATTTGCTTTAGAGATCTGGGAACCCTTTTGAAAAAGGGCCTCAAACAGAGAGGTATACTGGGCATTTTGTAGTTCAAATAGGAGAGAAAAGACCTGTTTATAAATAGCATCCGCTTTATATTGAGAATAATGGGCATGTCCTAGTGTGAGTGTCCGCTTCCCAAAATCCCAATAAGCTTTAAAACCTTCGTGAGAAGGCCCGACCTTAATTCCCCGAACATATAAGTCATCAATAGAAAAAAGCCCTTTTGTATCTGGAACAAGATCCCCAACTTGAATATTCCTTTTTTTAAGATCAGAGGCTTTGACAAACTCTTTTTTTACAATCGGAAGATCGACTTGGACTTCAATAGAAATCCCCTTTTCAAATTGAGCTGAAAGAACGCGAAACACCTCAGGAAAACAGCGATGTATTTTGTCTATCGCCTCTCGAAGTTCCTCTGGATATAGAGCAATTCCTGGATAGGTTTTTTTTGAA
>JAKQGT010000192.1 GCA_029556005.1 Chlamydiota bacterium
CTTATTTTTATAAAAAAATCATTTTTCAAATGTAATTGGATTGATCATCATATTACTTATATAGGAGTTACGTCACTGGCAATGATTCTTCCTGTAGTTGTTATTGGATTCCACACACGATTTTTAAAAAGCAAAGGAGCTTTTTGTTTTGGGTTAGTAGGAGCTTTAAGCCTAGGTCTTGCAACTTGGATTCGCGGGACTATTGGAATGATGGGGCTAATCGTGACTCTATGTGTAGTGGCTGGAGTTTTATGGATGCAAAGGAAAGAACTAAAACGAGCAACTTTTACCCTTTTACTAGCACTCTTTGCTTTTTTTGCTGCAGGGGCAGCCCACTGGGCTTTTATGATTCGGGACCAAGTTTCTCCCGTTGAAGTGTCAAAGTTTACCCAACAAAAATCCCTCTTTAATGCAGGGCATGGGATTTCTCATACTCTCTATGTAGGGTTGGGGGTAGTTGATAATCCTTGGGGAATTGAATGGAGTGATTCAAATGGAGAGGAGGCTGTAAAAAGATACGACTCAAGTATTCCTTACATTTCCCCGGAATATTTTAATGCTATTCAGAAGCTCTATTTTAATATTATCAAGGAACATCCTATTGAGGTGGCTAAAATATACTGGGAAAAACTGAAACTCCATGGGCAACTTCCTTACTTTTCGAAATATCTGCCCACTACGCTATTGATGTTAATTTTACTATATTTCTTTCAAAGACGCTTGATAACATTCAACTTAGCTCTCGTTGGTTTTCTGTTTATGGGATTGTATATTTTACAAGGGGTTCTTGCTCATCCTCTCCACTATAATGCAAGTCCCATGATTTTATGCCTTGTAATCATTGTGGGAGCTTTTATAGAAGGGGCCTTTCTCTTTATCCAAGAAAGAGTCTTTCGAGGTATCCAAAATAGATTGAAAATAAATTTTACAAAGGAATAGTTTGACTTAGTGAGTACCTGGAATCGGAAAAAGGTTTTTGTGACTGGCGCCGGTGGTTTTATCGGAAGCCATTTATGCTCAAAGCTTGTGAAGTTAGGGGCTGATGTCACCGCAATGCTTCACTATAACTCGCGTAGTGATTGGTCAAACCTAGAATTTTTATCCCAAGAAGAAAAAAAATCTCTTCGGATTGTGAGTGGAAACGTAGAAGATCCAGGATTTATGGATCGCCATATCAAAGGAATGGATACAGTCTTTCATTTAGCTGCACTGATTGGAATTCCTTACTCTTATGAAGCCCCTCTAAGCTATGTTCGGACAAATATAGAGGGAACTGTAAATGTTCTCGAGGCCGTCCGTAAATTTGATGTAGAGAAAGTGATCCATACTTCTACATCAGAAACCTATGGAACCGCTCAATATACACCTATTGATGAGAAACATCCTTTACAGGGACAGTCTCCTTATTCCGCTTCTAAAATTGGAGCAGATAAATTGGCAGAGAGTTACTATCGCTCTTTCGATCTCCCTGTTGTGACCTTGCGTCCTTTCAATACTTATGGCCCCAGACAGTCTGCTCGCGCTGTGATCCCGACGATTATTACCCAATTGTTGACCCAAGAATCCGTCTATTTAGGAGACAAACGTCCCATAAGGGACTTCAATTTTGTAGAGGATACCGTTGAGGGGTTCATTGCTGCAGCCAGTAGCTCTGCTGCAATTGGCCAAGTGCTCAATGTGGGCCATGGTAAAGGAATCTCGATCGGAGGATTAGTGGAACTCTTGCAAGAAATTATGGGAATGAAAAAAACAGTTATGACCGACCCGGATAGACTGCGTCCCTCTAAGAGTGAAGTCAACGAGTTGATTTGTGATTATACCAAGGCAAATGAGATGATGGGGTGGGAACCTAGGGTTTCTTTGCGAGAAGGGTTAACTCAAAGTATTGAATTTATTAAAAACAATCTTCACTTTTTCAAGCCAGGAATCTATACGGTATAAGCCTATGCAAGCAGTCATTTTAGCAGGGGGTAAAGGAACACGTTTACGTCCCTATACAACAGTGCTTCCCAAACCATTGA
>JAKQGT010000223.1 GCA_029556005.1 Chlamydiota bacterium
GCTTTACCAGATTAAACTCTTCAAGTGAAAGTTTTTTTAAACTATCAATGACATGTTGGTCTTTAATCTCTCTAGGATCCTCTACCTTCATGACAAAATTGTTCACAAAGCCTTCAACTGACTCTCCAGCCGGAGGTCTCCCCTCAAAAAAAGCATAAATGATAGCAGTGGATACCCCCTCGGGAAGGGCGTTTAAGTCTTCAATCAGATAGGGGGCATGAATATGCTTCCCCAAACGAGGGTATACAGGAAACCAGCTATCTAAAATGGTGGGGATCATCCCTCCACGTGCGATTTCATCTTCCGTTTGTTCTGCCTCTTGAGAAAAACAAGAAAAAATCAGATTGTAAATGCCATCGACAAGCCAAGCAATCGTGGCAAAAATCCTCCCAAAAAGGCCTAACTCTTCATTTCTCTGAAGTTCTGGTCTTCGTGGTGGTCTATGCTCGACTCTATCACGAACAGCACCCACTCCATTGGGAACAGCCCCTGCGCGAGCCTGATGTTCTGGTGGAGTGATTGCATACCCACCTGTCTGACGCCTTGCTGCAGCTTGTGATTGCCGTAACAAGCCATCATCGTAGGGTCCAATTCCTCTCGTGAGCATAAATATTCCTTGTTTTTGTCCAAGGATTATAAAGATATTATCAATAGATTGCTACTAATAATTCCCCCTCGGGAAGAGGAGGGTAATTTATAATTTTAATTTATACTCTACCTACCAGGTGATCTGTCGCCTGTTTAGCCACCTCAGAGAGGGGATTATCCAAAATAAAGCTCCCTTTGGACGGAACCGCAAGGGAAGGATAGAGCTCCTTTTCTGTCTGAGCAATTCTCTCTAATAGCCCTCCTCTCAGCTGGCGCATACTCCCCATAATACTTTCCGCAACACGCCCTTGAGACCTTGCTTGAGCCTCCTGTAGAGCTTGAAGGAAAGCCAAATCCTTTTCTGGGGCTTGGGGATCTTCCCCTTGACTTTCCAATAAAGGTCTTAAAATATGCATATAAAAATAATGCTCCATGGAGTGAGTGATCGCATAATCGACCATCGCATCATCCCCTACAGTTCCTTGAGCCCGGTAGACCTCTCTCCATATTTTCCGGTCTCCTTCCGGAAGAGCGGCATAACACCGCCTGACTCCTTCCATCACAGTGAAAGAACCATCTTCAGCTTGAGGGACTGTTTGAGCGATTCTCAAAAATTCCACGACTTTTCGATAGGGGGAAACATCAGACCTTGCCACGATCTTCAAAGCCCCATTAGTAACATGTATCAGATAGGTATCCAGGTGGTCCCTATATTTTCCTAATACCACTTTGGACTGAAACTCATCGGGTTGATGGATCGCTCCCAGGAGGGTTGTACTATCGATGCCCACCCTTGCTAAAACCACCTCTATCTCAGGAGAGTCCAGAAAAGGGGTAAAAAATTCTACAGCCGTTGCTGTTTGACAATCCAGAAGGTTCACCTCTTTAAATCGTAAAATCTCCTCTAATTTCTCCATAAAACCTAAAGAGCCCCATTTTTCAGCGAAACGTTCCCGCTCTTTCTCAAGTGAAGGTTCTTTTCCGATGAGGGCTTGGAGCCCTTGCCATAAAAATGTCAACAGATCGGGCCCTGTAGAGGGAGGGTGAGAGTACCCTTCTGGCCGCTCTCTTTTCTCTAAATCTGAACCAGGAAGAGAATAATCTCCCCCTC
>JAKQGT010000225.1 GCA_029556005.1 Chlamydiota bacterium
ATTTTTGCTTGGGTCTCCTGATCATCAAGTGCTCTCTTTTCCCCTTGGTGGTAGACATATTTGCGGGCAGCCATAGTAGCGCTATAGGATGCTAAAAATTTTTCGAAGAGGGCTTCCTTAGAAAGGGTGGGGGATTCCCCTTCAAGTACTTTTAACACTTCTTCTTCATACTCAATGATAAATAGGGTATCTAGCATTTCGTTATGAAGGGAAAAAACTTCTTTTTCCAAGTTTTCGATTTCCGCTTCGAGTGCGGGTTTGATCTCTTTAACAAGGGGAAGAAAGGCTATCAGTTGACGCGTTTCTTGGAAGAAATAAGAGAAAAGCTTAAAAGAGGCGACAACCGTTTTAATACACTTATCTATGAAGGAGTCCGTAGGATCATAGGGGGATTCGTAAAGGAAAAGGGGGCTAATTGCTCGAAGAGTGTCTGGGGCGGTTTTTATTGAAACCTGGGGGAACTTTGCTGAGAATTCCTGGAGAGATGTAATGGTTTGTGGGGTGAGATAGGGCCTCACCGAGCTTTCGATTTTCATTTCCTTCCTTAATGAAAAATAATTGATTATTTTATTATACTATAATTTTAATTATACTTAATTATAAAAATTTATTTTATTATTATATTAAATATTTTTTTGATTCTGATGACAGCCTTTTTTGATTTTGCTATAAGGAGCGGGTATGAAAGAAACAGATCCTCATCACCATTTAGGTCTACATCAGGAGGGGCGCCTCATCCGGTTATGGCGCCCTGGTGCAAAAGAGGTCTATTTTGAACTTAAAGGAAGTTTGGTTCAGGCATTACCGGCAAATGAGGAGGGGATCTTTGAATACCCAACTTCTGAAAAAATCACCCACCTAGACTATCGGATTTACCATCCCAATGGGGAACTTGCACACGATCCTTACGCGTTTTTCCCCACCTTTTCTCGGGAAGATGAAATCCTTTTTGGACAAGGTAAGCATGGGAAAATCTATGAGGTTATGGGAGGGAGACTGTGGAGGCATCAAGAGTGTGAGGGAGTCAAGTTTTCAGTATGGGCTCCCTGTGCAAAACGTGTTTTGTTAGTCGGTGATTTCAATAAATGGAACGAAAAAATCAACCCCATGAGGCAGATGGGGTCCTCGGGGGTATGGGAGCTCTTTGTTCCCGGGTTAAAAGAAGGGGAAAAGTATAAATTTCTCATTCAAACTCTAGAGGGGCACCTTCGCTATAAAGCCGATCCTCTCGCTTTTCAAGGAGAGATGCGTCCCCATACAGCCTCGATTGTCAATAGAGTGGATGGGTATCCATGGAGTGATCAAAAGTGGATGGAGAGTCGCGAGAAAAAGCTGGATCATCCGATCAATATCTATGAAGTGCACTTAGGTTCCTGGAGAACGGGAGATTTTGATTTTTTAGGTTACCATGAAATCGCCCCACGCCTTGCCGAATATGTGAAAAAAATGGGGTATACCCATATTGAGCTTTTGCCTGTAATGGGACACCCTTTAGATGAATCCTGGGGGTATCAAGTCACCGGTTTCTATGCCATTTCGCGTCGGTATGGAAGCATTCAAGACTTCCAGTATTTTGTTGACTATATGCACAATCAAGGGATTGGGGTGATTCTAGATTGGGTACCCGGACACTTCCCCACGGATGAGCATTCGATTGCCCAATTTGATGGAACCTATCTTTATGAACATCTAGATCCTCGGCAAGGGTATCATCCTCATTGGAATACCCATATCTTCAACTACGGACGTCATGAAGTTTCCAATTTTCTCATAGGGAGCGCCCTTTTTTATTTAGATAAGATGCATGTCGATGGTCTCCGTGTCGATGCAGTTTCTTCAATGGTTTATTTGGACTTTGGACGGAAAGAGGGGGAGTGGATTCCCAATGCAGAAGGGGGGAATATCAATCTAGAAGCTGTGACCTTTTTGAAAGAGCTCAATCAAGAGGTTCATGCAAAGCATCCCGGAGTGCTCATGATCGCTGAGGAATCCCATGCTTATCCTGGAGTCACGGACCCGAAAGGATTGGGTTTTGATCTGAAGTGGAATTTAGGGTGGATGAATGACATCTTGCACTTTTTTGAAACAGGCCTTGAATACCGGAACCATGTGCATAAAATTCTTGTCCATGAATTCAGCTACTATTTTGATGAAAAGCACCTCCTCCCCCTTTCTCATGATGAAGTTGTCCATGAAAAAAAGAGTTTACTTTCAAAAATGCCTGGAGATGAATGGGAAAAATTTGCCAATTTAAGGCTCCTCCTCAGCTATATGACGTGTCATCCGGGAAAAAAGCTCCTTTTTATGGGAGGAGAGATCGGTCAGTGGCATGAGTGGAATTGCAAAGAGGAACTCCATTGGGAAGTGCTCCAAATGCCTTTTCATCATAAATTGCAAAATTGTGTGGCGGCACTCAATCGCTTTTACAATCACCATCCCGCATTATGGGAGGAGGATTTTTCCAAGAAAGGGTGGGAATGGGTCGACTTTAAGGATGAAACCCACTCTGTTCTTTCCTACTTGCGTAAAGGGAAAGAAGAAACCCTTCTGTGTATTCACCATTTTTCAGGTGAACGGTTAGACAACTATTTGATTCCCTATCAGAGGGCTAAAAGTGCCAAAGAAGTTTTCACAACAGATTCTCAAGAATATGGAGGGTATGGCATAATAAACTCCGAAATTGCCATAGAAAAAGAGGGGTTGCGTCTCAGCCTTCCCCCTCTTTCAACCCTGATCATTGAACTATGAAACGACAAGACTATTTAGCACTTCTTGCAGAGATCGAAAAGCATAATGATCTCTATTTTCAGCAATCTCAGCCTGAAATTTCTGATTATGATTACGACCTACTTGTTAAGGAGGTCGAAAGGATTGAGAAAGAACATCCCGATTGGGTTCCTGAAGATACTCCCACTCAGCGTGTGGGAGAAGCTCCGACCAAAGGATTTCAGCAGGTGGAGCATGACTATCCCATGCTCTCTTTGAGTAATACGTATTCAAAGGAAGAGGTAGCAGATTTCATTCAGCGTGTCGAAAAAGGGCTGGAAAATCGTAGGGTAGATTACTGCGTCGAGCTTAAAATGGATGGTGTGGCGCTCTCTTTGAAGTATGAGAAGGGGAAACTCGTGCGGGGGGTAACACGAGGGAATGGGCGGCGTGGAGATGAGATCACTGCCAATATTAAAACCATTGCATCCCTGCCGCATCAACTTAAAGAGAGTATCACAACAGAAGTGCGGGGAGAAGTTTTTATTCCCAAAAAGGAATTTATTAAGCTCAACCGTGAAAGGGAAGAGCTAGGAGAAGTTCCTTGGGCGAATCCTCGGAATGCAGCTGCAGGATCTTTGAAGTTGCTGGATCCAAAAGAAGTGGCTAAACGGAGGCTGGATATCGTTGTTTATAATCTCATTGGAGAAGGTTATAAAACCCAATCTGAAGTCCATGAGTTTCTTAAGAAGCTCGGGCTACCAGTCGGTGAGCACAAACATTTTAAGGTGTGTAAAACCGTAGAGGAAATTTTTGCTTTTGCGGATGAAATCGAAGGGATGCGGAGCAAGCTCCCCTTTGAAATCGATGGGATTGTCATTAAAGTGAATAGCTTAAGGGATCATGACATTTTAGGAGCTACAGCCAAGAGCCCTCGCTGGGCTACTGCTTATAAGTTTGCGCCAGAGCAAACTGAAACCCTTATTGAAGAGATTACAGTTCAGGTAGGCCGCACGGGAGTCCTGACCCCTGTTGCCGAACTCAGGCCTGTTACATTAGCTGGAAGTACCATTTCTCGAGCCACCCTTCACAATGAAGAGGAGATCCTCCGCAAAGACATTCGTGTAGGAGATCTTGTCCTGATCGAGAAAGGGGGAGATGTGATTCCCAAGGTGGTTAAGGTGATCCTAGAGAAGCGTTCTTCTACTTCTCAAAAATGGGTCATGCCAGACAGGTGCCCCATTTGTGGATCGGAAGTGATCCGCAAAGAGGGAGAGGTCGCCGTCCGGTGCCCCAACAAAACAAGGTGCGCAGGGCAAAATCTGCGTAGGCTAAGTTTCTTTGCTAGCAAAAATGCGATGGATATTGATCACTTGGGGCCTGAAATCATCAAAAAGCTTATTGATCACGGTTTACTTGCGCGGCTTTCAGATATTTACCGTTTAACAGAAGACGATCTTGTCCCCCTAGAAGGGTTTAAGGAAAAATCGATTCATAATCTTTTGGCAAGTATTGAAAAATCGAAGCAAACAACACTCGCTCGCTTCATCTTTGCCCTCGGCATTCCCTATGTCGGGGAGGGAACCGCCCAACTCTTAGCTGACAGCGCTGGAAGTATGGAAAAACTCTCCCAAATGGATGCAGAAGAGCTTTGGGAGATCGAAGGTGTGGGAGATAAGGTTGCAGAGTCCATCGTGACATTTTTAGCAGATCCCCTCCATCAAAAAGAAATCTCTGATCTTTTTGCCCTTGGAGTTAAACCTGAAGCGTTGCATAAAAAAATCACAGGGCACCCTTTTGCCGGTAAAACTTTCGTTCTGACGGGAGCTTTAGAGACCCTAACGCGCACCGAAGCTGCTGACCTCATTAAAGAACGCGGGGGCAAGGTGAGTGGGAGTGTCAGTAAGAAGACCGATTTTGTCCTTGTGGGCGCAGATCCCGGTTCAAAATACGATAAAGCAAAAGCTTTTGACATCCCCGTTTTAGATGAAAAAGCATTTCAAAAAATGCTTTAAAGCGCTACCATCCCTAGAAAGTATTTTTGAGGTTTATCATGGTTAAGTCAATTATTGCAGGAATTATTGGGGGGATTATCGCATTTGTTTGGGGATTTGTTTCCTGGATGGTTCTTCCTTGGCATAACGAAGTGATCAATAAATTTCAGAATCAGGAGTTTGTTTCTTGGGTCATTAAAGAAAACGTCACGAAGGATGGTGTCTATATGGCCCCCTATGCTCAGGGAGATCAATTCCATGTGACGCCTGATGATATTTCAAGTGAGATAAAACAGCAGGATGCAGCCCTCAAAAAAGGTCCTTATGTTTTTGCTCAGGTGAGAGTCAATGGGGTGGATATGAGCAGCCCCCTTCCCTACATCTACTCATTTCTCACGCAGTTTGTTGCTATATTTTTTGTCAGTTTTATCATGTTGAAGATGATCGATACGACTTATGGAGGACGTCTCTTTTTTGTCACCATGATCGGATTGCTGGCCGGAATCATTGCTCTTGTTCCCAATTGGAATTGGTTTGGAGCGGGGTATCGTTTTACACTCGTCATGATGGCTGATTATGTAGTTCAATGGTTTTTCGTCGGACTTTTCCTTGCAGGTTTTGCTAGGCCAAAACCCGAGCGAGGGCATGAGCTGATGATGTAATACCCGAAGAGCCATCACTTCGGTATAACCTCTCCGATGAGCGTTTGGTGATTGAAGCTATGTAGTTTGACGGTTTGTAGGGTCCCAATGAGGGATTCTTCCCCCGGGAAAATGACTTTTTTCCAGCAGCGGGTCCGCCCTTTTAATTGACCATCTCTATTGCGACGCTCGACTAAAACTTCTACCTCTTTGCCGAGTAGCTCTTGACGCTCTTCTGCGCAAAGCGATTCATGGAGGGCCATGAGTCTTTGTAAACGCTCCTCTTTAATCTGTTCGGGGATATCATCTTTCCACCGCATGGCTGGAGTTCCTTTGCGGGGGCTATAGGTATAGAGGAAAGCGACCGAATAGCGAATCTGACGGAAAACTTCGAGGGTCTCTTCGAATTCCTCTTCCGTTTCGGTGGGGAATCCTACAATAATATCGGTTCCAAGAGCCACATTCGGGACGATCTCTTTCAAAAGAGCCACTTTTTCGAAGTATTGCTCCTTCGTATAGATCCGGTGCATCTTTTTTAAGATCCTGTTGGATCCTGCTTGAATAGGAAAATGGACAAACTCACAAAGAGAGGGGAGGTCTCGGATCGCTTGCATGAGGTCAACAGTGATGTCTATCGGATGGCTTGTCATGAAACGGATCCGCTCAATCCCCTCAATGTTATCTAAGCGGTAGAGAAGATCATGAAAGAGCTCGCGCCATTCGGGTTTATCTTTTCCATAGCTATTGACATTTTGCCCCAGAAGGGTGATCTCTTTGTAGCCTTGCTCAGCGAGGAGGCGACACTCTCTTTCGATATCCTCTGGAGGGCGAGAAACCTCTTGCCCCCGCGTGTAGGGGACGACGCAATAGGTACAAAACTTATCACATCCCCGGATAATCGAGACATGGGCTTTGTATTTGTCATCCCGTTTGGCAACTAAATAGTTGAGATTTTCTTCAAATTGATCATCCGTTTTGATTTGTTTTTCCCCCGTTTCGATCACTTGATCTAAAATCAGGTCCAAATCGGTGATATTATTCGTACCAATCACAAAATCGACATTGGGGAGTTTCCGGAAGAGGCTCTCTTTTTTTGCCATTGCCATACATCCCGTGATCCCGATAATCTGTTTTTTCTTAGAGCGACCGATTTGGCCAATTTTTCCCATCACTTTGCGTTCTGCAAGATCTCGAATGGAACAGGTATTAAAGAGAAGGACGTCTCCCTCCGACTCATCATGTACCCGTTTTAGCCCCCGTTTTTCGAGTTGCCCCACCATGATTTCGGAATCGAGCTCATTCATTTGGCACCCATACGTGCGAACGAAGAAAGTCTTTGGCTTAGTTGTCATAGTCGCTCCCTATATACTCAACCAACTTTGAAAATGTCTGAGTATAGGGGAAGGGGGCGCTATTTATCAACCTTTGAGCAACTCATAACGATACTATTTTAGAGGCTGACGTTATCAAGCGAGTCAAAAAGGCACCCTAAGAGGTGTGAGCCTAAAGCAACTCCGATGAGAAGGATAGCATTTCCTGCCATCTGATGCATTAGAGGTTGCTGAACAGATTTTAAGTGACCGTAACCCGCCTGATCTGCAACCAGTTTTGCGAGGAGAGTGATAGGGGCAAAAGCGGCTGCTGCAACAGCTGTTTTAAAGGCAACATCTCCTAGATCATCTAGGGTAGAAATTTTTTTAGCCCCTAGTGGGTGTTCTTTCTCTGGTTTGGTAGGCGTGAACATTTTTGCGGCAAAATAATTAGTTAGCAGCGTAAAGGGGATCGCTAGGGCGCACCATGACATGTCATAGAGTGCATTTCCCGCGCGATCTTTCGAGTTAAAAACGACTGCTCTTGCTCCTGCAAAGGCTACATCTGCAATATGGGTTGCCATTTTAGTTCTCCTGTAATATAAGAATTTATCGTAATTATATGAAATTGGTAATTAAATAAAATAATAACAATTATTTTATTCTATGTTTTCTTGTTTTTCAATTGAATCAAGTTGTTTCGCTATGTAACTGATCACACTATCCATGACATAAACGTATAAATAACATTTGAAAATATGGGTAAAGCATCCAACTAGACTAAAGCTCGAAGGGAGGCTGGTATCATTAGAGCGATCGACATAGTCCTTGAATAGGAGAGCTGTAGGGAGGGAAATCAGGGAGGCAAAGATCACTTTTCGAATGAGCATATTGAGAGGGTCATCTTGCTGTGTTGGCGTGTTTTTAACATAGGACCAGATCGTGAAAATCTTTTTTTGAAGCTCCGGTTTTTGGTCTCTCCATGTTTTACTGAGAGATTGGATGATCTTATCAATGCTTTGAGAAAGAAAGTGTGAGCCATTTTCAACGCCCCAAAAAAAGTACTCTTTCCCTTTTTCTGAGTAAAAAGAGGTATTTTCACTAAGTCTTGTAAATAAATTTGTTGCATCTAATATTAGATAATTTGACATATTTTCTCCCGATTTATTTAATTATTCGAGTTTATATCAATTTTAATAATTAACAGAAAGAATTAAAACAATATTTATTATATTTAATAAGTGTCAGTAGGGAGTGCTTAGTGCCATCAAAAAGTTCATTATTCTGCTATTCTTGACTTGGCAAAAAAGAAAAAAAAGGATATGGTTTTACCTCAAATACAAATCGAATAAGGATGAACGGAAATGGCAAAGCGAAAGAATACGACTTTCCTCCTGACAAAAGAAGAAGCAAGAGCAGAAAAAGGTTGGCTTATTCTAGATGCTAAAGGTAAGAATCTGGGGCGTTTCGCATCAGAAATAGCGAAGATTCTTAGAGGAAAGCATAAGGTCACGTTTACCCCTCATGTAGATAATGGAGATGGTGTGATTGTGGTGAATGCTGAGCAAGTCGTTGTGACTGGCGGAAAGGAAGCGCAAAAGATTTACCAGTATTATACGGGCCATATGGGTGGTAGACGCGAAATTCCTTATCGCGTCATGAAAGACCGTAAGCCTACATACATTGTTCGTCATGCCGTGCAAGGAATGATGCCCAAAACGAAGCTTGGAAAAGCGCAACTGAAAAGACTGCGGATTTTTGCTGGTGAAAAACACGATTTAGCTGCGCAAACTCCCGTTGCTGTAGAAGTATAACTGAAGGACGAAAGAGATTATGGCGATCAAAAAGGAAACTATTGGCGTAGGAAGACGTAAGCGAGCTATCGCAGCAGTACGACTCCGTAGAGGAAAAGGAAATATCGACGTTAATGGTCGTAAGTTTGAAGAGTATTTCGGCGGCGAATTACAGAAATTGACGATTTTATCGCCTCTTGAAAAGCTCGGCCTTGTAGGCAACTATGATATCATTATTCGTGCCAAAGGAGGCGGGATTGAAGGCCAAATGATTGCTGCCCGTCTAGGCATTGCACGTGCCCTTGTAAAAGAGGACGAAGATAGACGTTCTGCTTTAAAAGCGGAAGGCTTTCTCACACGTGATCCACGTAAGCGCGAACGTAAGAAATATGGTCTTGCAGGAGCAAGAAAACGCTTCCAATTCTCGAAGCGATAAACGTAAGCGCGATTTTGAAAGCGCTGAGGATAAGAGAATATTATGAAATGGATCCTTTAGACACGAGCGAAGGGAATAGCCTGTTTGCTATTTCCTAGTGAGTGGATGAAGGAAACAATCATAAGAAATCTTAGAGTTAGTGTTTACGAAAGCAAGGTTACGTTTGGTAAACAAATCACCTCTCTTTTCTTTTTATACGAATCCCCAGGAAGCAATTCCTGGGGATTTTTTTAGATTAAAGCGAGTTGTTAGAAATTGACTTCAGCGCCTGCTGTGAGTCCGTGTAAACCTGTTAAGCTGTTAGTATGCAAATTGGTTCTTCCATCCCCAAGATTTCCCCCTTGATGTCGATAGACATAATGGAGGTTTTGGAAAATATTCAGTTCATAAAGGGCATAGAGGGAGAATCCCCAAGCATCAAACATTTTTCCGTACTTGGGTCCAAAGGAGAGCTGGAAGTGGGGAACCAGGCGTTTTTCACTGCTATGGAGGTTTTGGACGTTGAAAGGAGGTTCACTGAGTGAAAAGACTTCATCTCGGAAATGATTTTTATACTGTCCGTAAAGCAGGGCTGCTGTGAATGTACTTGCTAACCCAAACCCTTTCCCCAAATACCATTCTCCTTCAAGTCCTGTGCGGAGCCCAATATTCCAAAAAGACCAAGAGATATGTGTGATATTGTTACGTCCTGTTGTTGGGGGAACGATTCCAAAATAATGGATTTTCCAATCCTGCTCAAGCCATCCTCCAGTGACACCAAACAGATAGCGCATGATGAGATATTTATCTAACAAGAATTTCTTGGCTAAGAGTAAGTTTCCCATTTGGTAACTTAAGTCTATATGACTGCGCGCACGCGCAAGACCGGTAGATGTAGACTCGGGAGTGGTACTGTTCAGGGATTGTAAAGCGGGGCGAGAGGCTGCATTAGATCCATCCGCAGAGTAATAAGTATAGTTTCCTTCCAATTCCCAGCGGTAGGGAGTAAAGCGCCACCCCGCT
>JAKQGT010000237.1 GCA_029556005.1 Chlamydiota bacterium
CGATCTACTCTTCAAGCATCCAGTGAATGATGATGTTATCAAAATCATCCCCTCCGAGGTGGGTATCCCCGTTGGTTGCTAGAACTTCAAAAACGCCATCCCCGATCTCGAGAACAGAAATATCAAAAGTCCCTCCTCCCAAGTCAAAAACAGCAATTTTTTTATCCGATCCCATTTTATCCAGACCGTAGGCTAAGGCTGCTGCTGTAGGCTCTGGGATGATTCTTTTCACATCGAGGCCCGCAATTTTCCCCGCATCTTTTGTCGATTGACGTTGGGAGTCGTTAAAATAAGCAGGAACGGTAATCACCGCTTCTGTCACTTTTTCCCCTAGATATTCTTCAGCGGTTTCCTTCATTTTAATCAGGATTTGCGCGCCGACTTCTTCTGGAGTGAGCATTTTTCCATCGACTTGGAAAACGGCGTCCCCATTGTCGTTTGCAACAACCTTATAAGGGACAGTTTTGATTTCAGATGCGACTTCTGAAAATTTTCTCCCGATAAAACGCTTTGTTGAATAAAGGGTTTTCTCAGGGTTGGTAACAGCCTGTCGTTTTGCTGGAATCCCTACAAGTCTCTCTCCATCTTTGTAGGAGACAATAGAGGGTGTGGTGCGTGTTCCTTCTGCATTGGCGATGACCTTTGCCGATCCTCCTTCCATGATCGCTACGCATGAGTTGGTCGTCCCGAGGTCAATTCCAATGACTTTGCTTTTTTTTGTAGCCATAGTTAGCTATCTCCTTGATTAATTTTTGTCTTCGCCTTTTTTGTCTTCATCCTTTGCGAACGCTTTTGCAACTTTAACGCGAGCGGGACGAAGGATTCTGTCGCCACATTTATAGCCCCGAACGAACTCTTGAATGATCGTTCCTTCCTCATGCTTTTCGGTCTCTTCCATCTCGATCACCTCATGAAGGTGGGGATCAAATTTGAGACCTTCAGATTGGAAAGGGATGACTTTGTGGCTTGCTAAAATGTCTTTAAATTGGGTGAGAATCATCTCAAACCCTTTAGCCCAATTCTGGGTTTCTTCAGAAGTTTGGTGCGTAAAGCTTAATGCATTTTCAAAATTATCTAAAGGGGCAAGAAATTCATTGATCACATTTTCAACGGCAAAGCGTGTCATGTCATGTTTTTCTTTTTGCATCCGCTTACGCGAGTTTTCCATGTCGGCAAGGGCTCTAAAATACTTGTCTTGCTCTTGCTTTACTTGCTCTTTAAGAAGATCCATCTCATTGACGGGTTTTTCCTTTTCAGGTTGAGCTTCTTGTTCTTCTTCAGATTGATCACTCATTGATTGTCCTCACTCTGGTCTTCGAGTTGCAATTTTGGCTCCTGCTCGATAGCGGTAGGGGGCTTAGGTTGCATATCGATTTGCTGTGTTGTAGGTTGGCGATAGGTTATTTTATATTTGTAAAGGTTACGTGTCAGCATTTCGCTTAAAATAGTCGAAAATCCACGCATGATTCCAAAAATTTTAGGATAAGGCATTCGGATGGGGCCGAGAAGGGCAATGGCTCCGACGGCTTTTCCATGGATGAAATAGGGGATCGCGATAATCGTGCTATAAAGGGTAGAGGCTCCGGGATGATCTAAATCATTCCCAATCCAAAACTTGAGTTCCCCTGACTTCATACAGTCATTCAGAAGGGTGCGCATGTATCCTGTATTTTCAAAAATGGCAAGCCCTGTTGCCAGGACGGTGGCATCTCTAAACTCGGGAAACCGGATCAATTTGGAAAAACCTGTTTTATAGACGTCTTCTGTACTGAAATTGGAATAGTTTACAATATGCCGGAGCAAAATCTCATTGTAGAATTGGGTCGCGAGTTCTTCTTCTTGATTGCTCAATTTAGGGCGATCTAAACCTGTCATACGGAAGTGAAAATAAGACTCAAGTCGTCTCAGAGAAAAACTACTGAGCTTTTTGGGTGTGTAAAGGATTTCTGTATGCACTAATCCAAAGTCTGTAATCATCACACATAAACACCGTTTCCCATCGATAGAGATCAACTTAACGTCGGTGATGAG
>JAKQGT010000244.1 GCA_029556005.1 Chlamydiota bacterium
GGATCTAACTTGACTCCATTATTTTCTGCGATGAGTGCAACTTTTTCGGGGTTTCCTAAAAGAATCGGGCGGGCAATCTCTCTTTCAGCGCAATCGACTGCTGCCTTAATGATGCGGGGCTCTTCTCCTTCTGGAAGAACAATGATTTTATTCGCTTTTTTCGCTTTTTCAATCAGTTGATAACGAAAGGCAGAAGGAGATAAGTTCCGCTCTGTTTGGGTAGAAAGAAGCTCTTTGATCCATTTTTCATTGATATGTCCGGCTACAAACTCTTTAAGAGCGGTTCGTCTTTCTAAATCATCTTCGGGAATTTTCACATTCAGGTTTTGTAGGGATATGGCTGTGCGCAAACTGTCGGTTTTAACTGCAAGGATCGGGAGTCCTTTTTCGATAGCCTGATGACAAAGGCGCATCGTATTTTGGGGAATGCCGTATCCTCCGGTTAAAAGGAGGCCTGCGATTTTTGTCCCACTTAAGTAAGAAAGACAGGTGGCGACAATCGTGTCGGATCGGTCTGAAGGGGTGATGATCATGACATGGGATTTTAAAATGTGGGACATGTTTTCAATGGTAGCGCCAGCCATGACGAAAAATTGTACGCGATGTTCCTCAGGTTTTCCTTTGGAAACAATTTCTGCTTGTAAATAGGTTGCCACATCGCTGACACGAGGAGCCATGAGCTCTCTTTTCCAAGGGAAACAGCCTAATACTTTAAAGGTGGGACCCTGAAAGATTTTACAAAAAGCGGTCTCTTCTTCCAAATCTTCGGGAAGATCGAAGAGATCGATGCGTGCATTTCCGTACTTATCAACAGGGGCTCCGACTTTGTTGATCATGCATCCAATCAGGCGTGGGCTGTGAATGCCCCCATAGGGTTTTGCTGCAATTTCGATTTGTTCCTTAAGTTCTAAAGGAGATTTTCCCCCTGGTGTAATCACAAAAACCACTTCTGCATCGAGAGCTTTAGAGATCTCGTTGTTGAGGGTAGGGGCATAGGGACGTAGCTGCGTTGAGATAATGCCTTGAATGACTAAAATGCCATCTTTTACCGAGGCTGCTTCGACTTGCCGAATAATCGATTCTAAAATGACATCCTCTTTTCCTTGGCTGAGAAGGCGCTCGACGGCTTCAATGCTGAGCCCCCCTCCATTGAAGGGATTAAGGTAGGTCACAGAGACTCCATGACTTTCAATGGCATGCAAGAGTCCCATCGAAACGGTGGTGAGACCCACACCCAAACCAATCGGAACCATAAGAAGGGTGTGCTTCATCTTTTCCCCCTAACGATGGCTGCGGCATCTTTTGCGATGACTAGTTCTTCATTAGTAGGGATCACTAAGACTTTGGGGTTAAAAGGGGCGAGATGGGCCACCACTTTTTGCCGAATGGGTGCGGCATTTTCTCCAATCCCTCCTGTAAAAATGAGAGCATCGAGTTTTCCGAGGGGGACGATATAAGAAGCAATATATTTCGCGAGCCGGTAGCAGAAAATTTCAATCGCCATTTGCGCACGCGTATTTTCTTTTTCCCCAAGTAATAGACGCATATCTTCACTGAGTCCTGATAATCCCAGGAGCCCACTTTTTTTATTGAGGATGAGGGTGACTTCTTCAGCGCTCACTTGCAGTTTTTCTGCGAGAAAAGAGACGAGGCTGGGATCTAAATCTCCCGAACGTTGTCCCATGACCAATCCTTCAAGGGGGGTGAGTCCCATACTGGTATCGACACTTTTCCCTCCTTTAACAGCACAAACACTCCATCCATTTCCTAGATGAGCGCTGATCAATGCGGTTTCTTCTAAAGGTTTCCCCAGTTTTTTGGCTGCTTCCTCAGTTACATACCGGTGGCTGGTTCCATGAAATCCATACCGACGGACCTGGTACTTTTGATAATATTCGTAGGGGAGGGCATAGAGATAGGCCTCCTTAGGCATTGTTTGGTGAAAAGCGGTATCAAAAACAGCGATTTGCGGCAAATGGGGAAATTTTTCCTGCATGATCTCAATCCCCAGTGCATTCACGGGATTATGTAGAGGGGCTAAGTGGTTGCACGCTTTGATTTGATTTAAGACCTTAGCATCGATTTGTACCGATTCACAAAAACTCTCACCCCCATGAACCACACGGTGTCCCACAGCGATAAGTTTTTCTTCTTGAAGGAGTTCTAATATCACTTCAAGAGCATAAGAGTAGTCTGAAGAGGTGAGCTCTATAGTTCCCTTTTCACCACCACGTGCATAACTAAGGCGCGCACGTTTTGTCTTTAGGTTCTCCGCTAGTCCTTTTAGGATAACCTTTCCAGACTCAGGTTCAATCACTTGAAATTTAATGGATGAGCTCCCGCAGTTGAGAACAAAGACCGTTTCCACACGCTCCTCCTCCTTATCTTCGGTATATAGCTAAACTTGTTTTAAATTGGGATAATTTATGCGAGTCTTTCCGTTGTCCTTCGACTTCTTAAAATTTCTCCTTGTCTGATAGACAATGGTTTCGATTTTAAGAAGCCAAAATCCATCAAAAATACCTCTCCTAAATCGTCCCAATTTTAAACAAATCTAGTGCCTGACCACAAAAGTCCTTCATGGAATTTTTAGCGTCAAAGTTCCCGAGCTTGAGCTGCCGAAAAGCACGCTGTATTAATGCAATACAGTGTGCTTTTCGGCGGTTCAATCGCGGGTCTTTCACGCAAAAATTACTGCAAGGACTTTGGTGGTCA
>JAKQGT010000246.1 GCA_029556005.1 Chlamydiota bacterium
CTATTTTGATTAAATTTTTTTCTCTTTTTCGGTCAGCTCTCTAGAGCTGGCCTCAAAAGCCGAGAAAAATTTTCTCTAAAAAATCTCAACTCATCTGAATGAAAGCATTTTTGCAACGGCCTCAATTTGCAACATCCAACAAATCGTACCCTCTCTAGGGATTTTTTGGTTACTCTAGAATAACGCGAATTCGGGATTAGATCTCTATGAAAAGGTTTAGATTTTTGAAGAGATTTCCAGAAAAATCTGCGAAGGAGATAGCCAAAGCGCTATCTTCAAGCAGTTTTTCCTGGAAAGATCACAAAAAGATAGACGTTCTCATAGAGATCTAATCCCGAATTCGCGTTAGAATAGTGTCGTCATGAGTTGCTCATTCCCTAAGCATCTCCTATGGAAAATTTCATCGTTGACCTGCTTCAAAAGCCCTATTTGGGCTTTCTCCATCGGTCGCCTTGAAATTTCCTCATAGGAGCCACTTCTTGAATGCCCCTCTCAGGACGAGACTATCTAGAGAGAAAATTGTTGATGTTTGCTTTTTTTTTTGACTATTAATCCCCAAGAAGGATACAAGAGGACTCTAAAGGGCTAAAACTTACTGACTCAACCCTTTCATGAAAGGAAAATATTTTTATAAGGAGAAACACATGGCCAAAAAAACATCTAAGTTTATGCAGCCAATGAAAATCAGTTCTGAGCTTGCAGAAGTTGTAGGTAAGGGACCAATGCCACGAACAGAAGTCACAAAAAAACTGTGGGCATATATCAAAAAACACAAAAGACAAGATCCTGAAAACAAGCGCAACATCATTCCTGATGAGAAACTCTCTAAAGTTTTTGGTAGCAAAAGAGCCATTAACATGTTTGATATGACTAAGAAAGTAAACAAGCACCTTTCTTAAAAAAAATCCTACTTTCCGCATCATCTAGTGTGGTGCGGAAAATCTTCTAATCCTCTAAAATCTCATTCCATGAAACTCTCCGTTATCCTCCTTGCTGGTGGCAAGGGAACAAGAATGGGTACTACCATTCCCAAAGTTTTTCTCCCTCTCCAGGGAAAACCCCTCATCGCTCATAGCTTTGAGCTCTTTAAAGCCTTGCCCTATCCCCATGAAATCGTCGTTGTCTGCCCAGAAGCGTACCACCATCTCTTCCCCAAAGGGACCCTCTTTGCAACCCCCGGAAAAGAGCGTCAAGACTCGGTAAAAAATGGCTTTGAAAAAACATCTTTTGATCTCATCTTGGTTCACGATGGAGCCCGCCCGTTTATCACCCGAGAGGCTATTGATACTCTCCTAAGAGAGGGTCTCCCCGTGGGCGCTGCCGCCTTAGCAACCCCTATGAACTATACCATCAAAGAAGTGACCCCTGAAGGCTTCGTACAAAAAACCCTCAACCGCACCCACCTGTATTCCATACAAACTCCCCAGCTTTTACGTAGAGAGATCCTCCAAAAAGGGCTGGAAACAGCTTATGCCCAAAACTTACATCTCACCGATGATGTCTCCCTTGCCGAGCTGATTGGCCACCCCGTTAAAATTGTCCATGGCCCCACGCGTAACATCAAAATCACCACCCCTGAAGACCTCCAACTCGCAGCCCTCTTATGAACCTATCAAAGAACATCTACTCAAAAATCAGGATAGGTTCATGAAATACAAAATGACAATCAGCTATGACGGGACAAACTATGGAGGGTGGCAAGTTCAACCCAATACCCTCTCGATTCAAGGACTCATTCAAGACGCTCTTAAAACAGTTCTCAGGGAGCCCACACCGATTACAGCCTCTGGGCGCACCGATGCAGGAGTCCATGCCCTAGCTCAAGTCGCCCACTTTACCCATGAGGCTCCCCTAGATCTCCATGCCCTTTTATACTCTCTCAATGGCATTTTGCCTCGTGACATTCGCATCCGCGCCCTATCCTCTGCCCCCGATACCTTTCATGCGCGCTACAGTGCCAAAAAAAAGATTTACCATTACCACCTCTATCTTTCCCCTGTTCAAGACCCCTTTCGCTTTCTCTATTCTACCCCTATTCGCACCCCTCTCGATCTCAACCTGATCCAAGCAGCCCTCCCTGCCTTTCTAGGGAGACACGATTTCTCAGCTTTTGCTAGTGCTGGCTGTGGCTCTAAAAACCCCATTAAAACCCTCTTTCGTCTTGAAATGCTCCCTGAGCCTGAAGGAGTCCGCCTCGAGTTTGAAGGGGATGGATTCCTCTATAAGATGGTCCGTAACATCGTGGGAACCCTTCTGGAAATCGGGCAAAATAAGCTCTCCGTAGCAGCTATTCCTGAAATCCTTCAAAGTAAAGACCGCCGCCGGGCAGGTCCTACAGCCCCGCCTAAAGGACTTTTTCTCTACAAAGTCGATTACTAAATTATTAATTACTAATACCCAAATAATCTAATTTCAATTAATATCTCCTCCGAAAAACAGAGGATTTTATGGCAGTACCAGGCATTCAAAGACCCCACCAGGCTCTTCCCCCACAGGAACCCCATTCTTCGAAAAAGGAAAAACCTAAGGAGTGCTTTGAAGGACTGAAAGACCAAATGGGAAGCCTTGGCTATGAATCGAGTGCTTTTACCGAATTTTGGGGTGTCATTATAAAACTTCTTTTAAATATTCCCTATGTTCGCAAGCTCGCTGAAGAAGCCTGGACCGACTCTGTCCACTATCTTCAACCTGATTACACAGGGGAGAACATCAATTTAAGTTCTATTGGTTTTAAGCCCCCCAAATACTTCACCGATGAAATGAAAAAAGGGGTGAGCTTAGCGACAGCAAAACATTACCAACGCGTCATGGAAACGTTTAGAGAGGAGCGTCTTTTAGCTCCCAACTCTCCCCAAGAGCGCGAGAGTTTACGCCAGACCTTTACATCGTTATGTTACTCTTCCTATAGTG
>JAKQGT010000247.1 GCA_029556005.1 Chlamydiota bacterium
AACATATAAAAATCCCCAGAATTGATTTGTTAGGATAGCTTCATAAAATCAAACACATTTCGATTGATCCATTATTATTGAAATAAAACCTAACTCTTGATTATGCAAAAGATGAGCCTATCTCACTAATCCATTTACGGGGATTTGTGGGATAGGTTCATAACAAAGAGAAATAGGTGATTCCTCATGTACCCATTTTTTGCAAAATTTGGATATAAAAAAAGACAGTGTGAATGGCTACCCATTCTTATCGTTCGCATAGCACTAGGCGTTTTTTTTATTATTTCGGGATTTTTTAAGGTTTTTGATAGTAAACAGCATGCCTTATTACTCACCACCTTAAAACATGCCAGCATTCCCCTTCCCGAATTTACCGCTTACCTTGTACCCATTATTGAGCTCTTAGCCGGTTGCTGCATTCTCATTGGGCTACTGACATCAGTCGCTGCATTCATTATGTTCATTTTGATGATTGTCGCTCTCATTACCGACCGCATGGCCTCTCTTGCCATACATGGCGGCATCCAAACGCTCGAAAACTTTCTCTATCTTCCAGAAGTCCTTTATGCCTTGATGTTTCTTTGGCTTTTCTTCTCTGGACCCGGAAAAGTGAGTGTGGATTTCTCTTATGGAAAAAAGAAACGGCTAGCGAGTTATTAACACACCTTCCATAAAAAGCGCAAGTTACCCCATGAGTCTTTTGATCTTCAGTTGGACTAAAAATACTCGCAATATTTGATTCAATATTGCTGCGTTTTTTAGCCAAACTAAAAAAACAAAATCTCTCATGGCTCAAGCTCCCTCTTTTTAAGGAAGGGGTGTTATTAACACAAAACTCAAAAAGCTTAATATATCCGTATTCTCTTCGATCGCTTGTTCAAGAGAGCGTCCTCTTCCATGTCCTGTATCAGGATAAACACGCAAAAGAATAGGATCTGGTCCCCCTTGCGCCTCTTGAAGAGCTGCCGCGAACTTGTAACTATGGAGAGGGACAACGCGATCATCATGATCTGCGGTAGTGATGAGCGTCGGAGGGTAATGCACCCCCTCTTGGATATTGTGATAAGGAGAGTAGGCATAAAGATAGGGAAAATCTTCAGGATCGTCTGGGTTTCCATAATCACTCGTCCAAGACCATCCAATAGTGAAGTGGTTAAATTTGAGCATATCTAGTACCCCCACTTGCGGAACGGCAGCGCCAAAGAGATCGGGACGTTGGACTAAACAAGCCCCCACCAAAAGCCCTCCATTACTACGCCCATTGATTGCGAGCTTATCAGGACGCGTATACCCACTTTCAATCAAAAACTCTGCTGCGGCAATGAAGTCATCAAAAACGTTCTGCTTATTTCCTTTTGTCCCCGCTTCATGCCACTCCTTTCCGTATTCTCCTCCTCCCCGTAAGTTTACAGATACAAAAACCCCTCCCCTATCGAGCCATGTAGCAATAAGGGGACTATACGCAGGAGTGATGGGAATATTAAAGCCTCCGTACCCATAGAGAAATGTGGGATGATCACCCGTAAGCTTTAATCCTTTTTTATGGGTGACAAAAAGAGAAACCTCTGTTCCATCTTTACTTTTAAAAAACCGTTGCTCTGTAACATAACCTGACAACGGTTCAGAGTTAGGCTTAAAGTAAAGTCCCTTCTCTATATGATAGATAGCTTGAGGCGTCATCACATCTGTGTATGCAAAAAAAGGAGCCTCTCCAGCAAGGGTAACACTCCCCTTCCCTGGAAGAGGAAGACGTCCACAGGGGTGCCCAGAAGCATCAAAACACTCTAAAACTGAAGTACAATCTTCCAGATAGTTGCAGATAATCTTATTTCCCATAGGGACTGCTTCCATGAGTGTTTTGTCATTTTCAGGAACGATCTCATACCAACCCGATTGATAAGCAACTAACCGATTGCGGCTGACCCCCTCATCGGTAAGAAAAAGAAGTTGTCCTTCCACTTCTCCCATATAGTGATATTGCCCTTTTCCCATCGGAACCAATTCTTCTATCTCTCGCTTCTCGACATCTAAAAGGTAGACCGCATTATCACGACTCCACCCCGTAATCACCTCAAAGAGAAGTACATTATCAAAAGGTCTAGAGAGCTCTAAAAGAAGTTGCCTTTCTTCTCCCTTCACTTCAAAGATAGGGAGATCACGTTCTTCCCCTAACTTATGGTAATAAATGACATTTTCTTCAAAAGAGATGTAGTAAACCCCAGCATTTTTGGCACACCAAATAGGGGTAGAAAACTGAATCCCTTCGATCTCATCTGCAAGAATCTCTCCCGTTTCCACATTTAAAAACTTCCAGACCTGTTTATCGGCTCCACTCTCTGAAACACCATAAGCAACAAATTTTCCATCCCCACTCACCTCAAAACTAGAGAGGGGCGCTTTAGGATGGGAAGGTAGGAGAACGCTCATTTCACCATCCGATTCCACCATCGCTAAATGGTGCAGTTCTTCCCCTTTAGCGCGCATAAAGAAAAAAAGACGTTCCCCTTTTAACACAGGAAGACCATAGTTTTCATAATCAGAAAATAGCTGAAGTCTTTTGTGAATGGCCTCCCTTTCAGGAATCTCCTTCAAATAAGAGAGCGTTTGTGCATTTTGTGCTTCCACCCATTCAATTGTTCTGGGTGCCTTCATCTCTTCAAAGTAGGCATAGGGATCTTGCACCCCTGCAAATAAAGGAAAGGCTAGTAAAAGAATAAAAAAGTTCACCATGCAAGCATGATGAACTTAAAAGCCTTTTTTTGCAAAAAATCTCTCCCAATTTAGGAAGATGGGAGACTAAACCCTTAGAATTTTAGGATTTCATCCAAGTCACAAATCGATCCAAATGCCCCCAAAATGTATCATCATTATGGGGGGTAACAGGCAGGACATGTCCGATCCTGAGTCCGATGTGTTTCTGGCCTTCAGATGAGATGGGTTGATAAGGAACAGCCCCTTCTAAACCTTCGTGTTTAGCAATGGGTGTATCTGCACGCGTCGCTTCTAAGTGATGCTCTTCTACAGGTTTATCGGCAACCAAAAAGGCAAGCTTGGGCTCGCCCCCATGACGCCTGGCATCTGCTTTTGCATAGGATTGAGAAATATGGGGAGCCGGTGCAAAGTAGACTTCCCGTCTAGGATCTAAACCCTTGTTAATCACTTTGGAGCCTGCTCCAAAATAACCGATAAAATGTAGTCCCTTCTCTTTTTCAAGAGTTTCAACTACTTTTTCTGCTTCTTTTTCTATTGTGGATGGAAATTTAGAATAAAGCATTTTTGTTCCAGCCAAAGCTCCAGCAGTCAATGTGGCTGCGACAGATCCGGTTCTAAATAATACTTGTGAAGTCATAATTTTGAATCCCCTATTTTATCCCATGATGTTAATTATAGTAATTATTATAACAAATTTTTTATTAAAATTAAAATTAACTTTAATAATTTTTTAATATTAAACTTTAATCTATTGAATATAAAGTGTTTGTGATGTCACTTTCTCAAATGACTCATACTTAGATAATTAACAAAAGAATGCCCTGCGATGGGGGCAAGAAGACTTCCGGTGGCCTCCATGAGCCCATTAAAAACCACACCTGCAACAAATAGAGGAGCGGCAATTCTTGCATTAGACTTTAAGCTTGTTGTAGGGTCAAAGTGGATAGAAGAAAAGAGAGCAGAGTTAACCGCAACCCTCTCTGTTTTATCGACTAATGTTTCTTTTCCATGCTGGCTTTCATTAGCTATAATTTGATTGTTGCGAAGAAGCCCTCTAAAGACCCCTTCTTCTAGAACAGGAGAAGCCACAAGAACGCGCGCCTTGAGAGCTGGGGTAGGCATTTCCATAGCCGTCTGAACCAGTTTTTGAGGGAGGGCTCCAGAAAAGACCCCATACCTGTCAGTCATATCAAAATAAGCCCGATCCATTTTATGGAGAGCATAACCACTCGCTAGTCCAGTGCCAACTGGATATAAGACTGAATTCCAAGGAAATGCGTTTTTAGAATCCCCATTAACTGTAGCCATATAAATGCTATACTCCTTTGAAAGATTAGCACTTAATTATAAACAATTTTATTGTTATTATCAAATTATATAATTATCTTTTAATACGCTTAAAAGCGAAAAGATTAGAAAGAGAGTGTCCTAGAATAGGAGCAAAAATGCTCTCTGTTGCATCCATCATTCCGTTAAAGATGACTCCCGCCACAAAAAGAGGGGGAGCTAAGCGCGCGTTCGCCCGAATGGAATGACTGAAATTATAATGAATAGCAGTAAAAAACCCGGAATTTATCGTGATCCTTTGAGCTTTTTCAGCTAAAGTTTCCTCTGCGCTTAATTGACTTTGACGCATGAGTCCCCTGAAAACAACTTCCTCTAAAACGGGATTTAGACAGACCACACGGAATCGTAATAAGGGTGAAAAGTGGGGAGCTTGAAGAGCCTTTTTCACCAACCCTTGGGGCTGAGCTCCCTGAAAATATTTGGTGGAGTCTACATACTTAAAGTAACCACGATCCATTCCATGAATTCCTATGCCCGCGACAACCCCTGCTGGAAGCGTCGTTCGCAAATCCCCAAAAGTTGCCCACGGAAATAGTAGATTTTGATCATTTCGAACTGATGCCATACAAAAACTCCCCATGTAAAATAATGGAGATATTATAGAGTTTTAAGTCGTTATTCTCAAGTTACTGGTGTTTTTTGAAATATTTCTGATGATAGTCTTCTGCCTCATAAAAACGGGCAGCAGAAATAATTTGTGTGACAAGAGGTTTATCAAAATTTTGACTTGCCTTTTCTTTGGATCTCTGGGCTTTTTTCTCTTGATCAAGAGAGTGAACAAAAATAGCAGAACGGTACTGTGTTCCCACATCAAGCCCTTGACGATTGAGAGTAGTGGGATCATGAATCTTCCAAAATATTTCTAAAAGTTCCTCGTAGGAAATCATTTGAGGATCAAACTCTACCTCTACGACTTCCGCATGTCCCGTATCCCCTCTGCAAACATTTTTATAAGTAGGGTTTGGAGTGGTCCCTCCGGTATAACCCACCCGTGTAGAAAGAACTCCTTTCACTCCCTCAAAAGCAGCTTCAACTCCCCAAAAACACCCCGCTGCAAACGTCGCTTTTTCCATTGCGTTCCTCATGCTTTAAGTATTCTTTAGGATGTCAAAATTCAACTTATAAAACTATAGATTCAAACATCTTCAAAAGTTGTTTAAGTCTATTTCGA
>JAKQGT010000265.1 GCA_029556005.1 Chlamydiota bacterium
CTGTCTCAGGAAGGATGATCCCTCCCTTTAAGGTTTCTTCCTTTTCCATGCGTTGGACAAGGACCCGATTTCCAACAGGTTTAAGAGAAACTTTCTTTTGAGTTTGTTGTGTCATAGTTATTTGCTCCTCCTTAATGAGAAATGTAGTATAACTTTCTAGTTCTTAAGATAGATGAGCTACCAATTTTTTTCAAGAAAATTTAGCACTTTCAAATCTCAGTTGCTAATTGAATTTTTTATTTGCGAAGGAATCAAAAAAAATGTCCTGTACTAAGATCAAAAGATGAGGTAATTTGAAGAGCCTTAATTATAGAGGATTTATGTATGGCTAAAACACGCAAAGAAGTTCAAAAAAATGACCGGTGGAATGTCGAGAGCTTTTTCCCTAACCTAGAATCCTGGGAAGCCGCTTTTCAAGCCCTTACCCAAAACAAGAAAGAGTTGTTACGGTGGCCCGAATTGGCTGCTTATCAAGGAAAATTAGGGGAGGGTCCAGAAAAACTCCATGAACTTCTCAAAAAATCCTTTAACATAGAACGGGAGTTGATTAGGCTTTATACCTATGCCCATCTCCGACATGACGAAGATGTCACCTATGAACCCCATAAAAACATCTACGATCGCATCTCTCTTTTGTATTATGACTTTCAAAACGAAACCTCTTGGATACAACCTGAAATTCTCCAGCTTCCCGAGAAAACGTTAAAAGCGTATCTCAAAAGCGAAGTTTTAAAGGACCACCACATTTTCTTACAGAAAATTTCCGCTTTAAAGCCCTATACCCTTACAGCTGATAAAGAGCATTTGATCACATTAGCGGGGAAGGCATTGCAAACCCCTGAGAAAGCATTTGGAGTCTTTAATAATGCAGACTTGAAATTTGGAACGATCGCCGATGAGCAGGGGGAGACGAAAGAGTTGACACATGGAACCTATAGTCTCTATCTCCAATCTAAAGATCGTACCCTTAGAAAAAACGCAGCCTTGAAATTGCATGAAAAATATGGACAATTTGAAAACACCGTCTCAGAGTTGATCAATGGTCAAGTTCAAAGGCATGTATTTGAAGCTAAGGCTCGTAACTATCCCTCTTGTTTGGACGCTGCCCTCATTCCTCATCAGATTCCTACGCAAGTTTATCATAATTTAGTACAAACGGTGCGCGAAAATATTTCCGTTTTACATCGGTATGTCAGTTTGCGTAAAAAACTTCTCGGTGTGGAGCAGCTCCATTTTCATGACCTCTATGTCTCTCTAGTTCCCGACTATGAAAGACACTATACGTTTCCTGAAGCTGAAAAACTCGTGCTGGAAGCTCTTATCCCCTTGGGAGAAGCGTACTGTCAGACCCTTCAGAGGGGTTTTGAGAAAGATCGCTGGGTCGATCGTTTTGAAAATGCCCAAAAACGCTCGGGGGCCTACTCGAGTGGATGTTATGATAGCTTTCCCTATATACTCATGAATTTTCAAGGGACCTTAAGAGATGTCATGACCCTAGCTCATGAAGCCGGGCATAGCATGCACTCGTATTATAGCAATCAAAACCAACCCTATCAGTACTCTCACTATCCCATTTTTGTAGCGGAAGTGGCTTCGACATTTAACGAGGAACTCGTTTTCCGCAAGCTTCTCGAAAAAGCAAAAAGTAAAGAAGAGCGCTGCTATCTTTTAAATCAAAAAATCGATGATATCCGCTCTACCCTCTTTAGACAAACACAGTTTGCAGAATTTGAACTCACGTTGCATACCCTCGCTGAAAAAGGGATCCCTTTAACAGCCACCTCTCTTAAGGCTGCTTACCGAAAACTCAATCAGGATTACTATGGCCCCGATCTTTTCATTGACCCAGAAATTGATGTAGAATTTTTACGCATCCCTCACTTTTATTACAATTTTTATGTCTATCAGTATGCGACGGGAATTAGTGCAGCGTTCGCTCTTGTTGAGAGAATGATGCAAGAGGGAGAAGCGGCAAAAAAAGATTACCTTCAATTTTTATCCTCGGGATCTTCCCGTTATCCTGTCGATCTCTTAGAGAGAGCTGGAGTCAATATGCGAGAAAATAGACCGATAAAAAGTCTAATCGACCATTTTTCCTCACTCGTAGATCGCTTGGAAAAAGAATTTTCCTCTTGCTGAAAAAATAGCATCAAGGTATCTCAGAGCTAGGCAAGTAATAATAAAGCAGAATTCCTATGCATTCTAAAGAGAAAATAAAAAAATCCTTTGTCATTTTAAATGATAAGGGACTCCATACGCGCCCTGCAACAGAGCTTGTTAAGTGCGCGCAGATCTATAAATCTCAGATTTTTTTGGTCTATCAAGGACTCAATGTCAATGCAAAATCCCTGCTTGGAATTTTGATGCTTGCTGCATCACGCGGCGCTAAGATTGATATCGAAGCCGAGGGGAACGATGCGGAAGATGCTGTGAATGCTATCATCACTCTCGCTAAAAACAAATTTAACATTCAGTATTAAACGCGAATTCTGGATTAACTCTCTATGAAAACCTTCATCTTTTTGTGATCTTTTCAGGAAAAGCTGATCGAAGATAGCGCTTTAGCTATAATCCCGAATTCGCTTTATGGATCCTTACTCTTCAACCCCTATGGTGCGGTCAAAGACCTCTTTGGTGCAATAAATAGGAATGTCATTTTCAAGAGCTAGCGTCAGGCAATCACTTGGACGGGCATCGATTTCCAAGATTTTGCGGCGATCGTCAAGGGTTTGCTCTACAAACAGACGGGCAAAATAAAGGGTATCTTGGACATCTGTAATCACCACTTGGAGGAGCTTAATATCGAGACCTCCAAAGATCGCATTGATTAAATCGTGGGTATAGGGGCGTGGCTTGGTTTGATCGGCGAGGTGCATTTGGATATTTTGCCCTACATGAGGGGAAGTATAGATCGCAAACTGCTTATCTTGTGTCCCTAAGATAAACACTGTATACGACTGTGACTGCAGGATTTTATTGAACTGAATGGGAATAAGCTCGAAATCCATACCCCTCCCCTTTCTTTTATCATAGCAGAATCATTCGAGTTGAGCAACAGTTCCGTCTGACTTTCCAATGAGGACGCGACCGGCTAAATTGAAGAAAAACCCTGTCTCTAAGACTCCTGGGATGCGGATCAGTTTTTCATGATCCCGTTCGGGGTCGTCTCTAAGGGAGTCAAACTGAATATCATAGATTAGATTTCCATTATCGGTTAGATAAGGTCCATCTCTATCGTGAGAGCGGATCTTTCCATGAAAGCCCAGTTTTTTGATTTTATCAATGGTCGCCTCTCTTCCAAAGGGAAGGATTTCAACAGGAAGAGGATGTTTCCCAAGTTTTTCTACAACCTTACTTTCATCAACGATCACCACCATTTCGCGGCTACTATTGGCTAAGATTTTTTCTCGAAGGAGTGCCCCTCCTCCTCCTTTAATCATACGTTTTTGGCTATCAATCTCATCTGCGCCATCAACTGTGATATCGATAAACGTAATGGCATCGACATCTGCTAAAGGGATCCCTCCTCTTTTCGCTTGTTCTCGGGAGCGGATAGAGCTGGAAACGGCTTGGATCTGAAGACCTTCTGAAACGCGCTCAATGAGTCGATTAATAAAATGGAAAACCGTCGATCCTGTTCCCAGTCCGACCAGCATTCCCTCTTTAATCCATTCAGCTGCAGCTTCGCCAGCCTTTTTCTTCATGAGTTCTTTATCCATACCATCATCTTTGCGCATACAATTTTTCGTGGCAATCATTTTTATGCTTTTCTTTTTCTCTCAGAATATGAGATGGTAAAAACAAGGAAACCCACGATAAGGTGTGCTCAATGTCTCAACATAAAGGGCTTGCAGAAGAAAGCCACAAAACAAAAAAGACACGAGAAAAGCTTAGAAAACATCTTGCTGAGATGGATGAAAATATTACCCCACAAGCCTTAAAGCGGAAATCCTCAGAAATCCATCGCTGGATTACGCGCCATGCTTCTGAGCGGATTGTCCTTCGCTCCAAATCCATTTCCTTATTCGATGAAAATCAAAATACCGCAGATTTAAGTCAAAAAGTGGCTCTTGTTGTAGAGCAACTCCGAAAAATGACATCTTGAGTCAAAAGTTCTAGAGAGCTACACTAGTAGACATGGAAAATGTCATTGATTTTTTAGAAAAGCGGGGCTTTGTCGATAATATCACAAGCGACGCCCTCAAAAAACGGGCTGAGAAACCCTTAAAGGTTTACATCGGTTTTGATCCCACAGCAGATAGCCTCCATTTAGGAAATCTGGTGGGCTTTGTGGCTCTAGACTGGATGCAACGCTTTGGACACACACCTGTTGCCCTTCTGGGGGGAGCGACTGGGAAAATCGGTGATCCTTCTGGGAAAAGTACAGAGAGACCCCTCCTCTCTGAAGAAAAACTAGAGCATAATGTTTCTTGCATTCGTAAGCAGTTTGAACGGTGCCTCAAAAATCCCCAGATTCTCAACAATGATGACTGGTTTAGAGGTTATGGATTTATTGATTTTTTGCGGGATATAGGAAAACATTTTCGTGTTGGCCCGATGTTGGGTAAAGAGAGTGTGAGAAGTCGCATTCAATCAGAAGAAGGGATTAGTTACACAGAGTTTTCCTACCAAGTTCTCCAGGGGTATGATTTTTATTACTTAGCGGAAAAAGAGGACATTATTTTACAAATGGGGGGAAGTGATCAGTGGGGAAATATCACGGCAGGAATAGAACTTTCGCGTAAACTTTCGGGAAAACCTATTTTTGGAATGACCTATCCGTTACTGACGCGCAGTGATGGAACAAAATTTGGAAAGAGCGAAGAGGGAGCTATCTGGCTCGATCCAGAAAAGACCTCTCCTTATCAATTTTACCAGTATTTGGTGCGTACAGCAGATGCAGATGTTATTCAACTGCTCCGGATGTTAACGTTTATTGATCTCGAAGAAATTCTTCATTTCGAAGAAGCGATTCAAGCCGGAACGTTGACACCCAATGCAGCACAAAAACGGCTAGCAGAAGAAGTGACGCGTTATGTTCATGGAGATCAAGGACTGCAAATCGCCCTTAAAGTGACCGAAGCTGCCGCACCGGGATCTGTAGCTAGTTTAGATCCCGAAGTCCTTGAAGAAATCGCGAAAGATATGCCACACATCTCCCTATCTTGTGCGCAAGTTGTGGATCAAAAATATACTGATATTGCTGCAGCTTCTGGACTTCTCACAAGTAAAAGTGAAGCCGTGCGCCTCATCAAAAATGGGGGAGCCTATCTTAACAATGAAAAAGTCGATGACCCAGCTTTTGTCATTGAATCCAAACATGTCATCGGGGGGAAATATCTTCTTTTAGGATCTGGTAAGAAAAAGAAAATTCTTGTGAAGATAGAAAAATAAACTAAAATTTTTTTAAAAAACATCAAAAAGAACTTGCTTGAAAATCAACATGATAGAACAATGAGGTTAGATGTTAAAAACCTATTGTTGAATCTTTTTCGTTGAAAGAAAACAACAAGTCATGAGAAGAGAAGATTAATCTCTTTTGTTTAAAATTTAAGGAGCAGGGTGATATGGCAACGATTACAAAAAAGAAGCTCATCAGTGAGATTTCTCGCCGACGCGGTCTTCATCCCAATGAGGTGCGACTTGTCGTGCAATCTTTTCTTGATTGCATGACCGAGTATCTCTCGGATGGTGATCGCCTAGAGTTTCGCGACTTCGGGGTATTTGAAGTTGTAAAAAGAAAACAAAAAATTGGAAGAAATCCAAAGAATGCTGCAGTACCCATCGTCATTCCCGAGAGAAGAGCTGTTAAGTTCACTCCAGGAAAGAAGATGAAGAATCTGATTGAAACAGAGGAAACGCGGCAAGGCGCTGCTTTTTAAAGCACGCTTTTAGTTGAATTGAGGGTGGAAGCTTATGAGTGGTCTCGTCACTTTTTACAAAAATCGTCTAGAAGAATTAGACGATAAGGAAGCGATTAAAGCAATCCTTAAAGGGCAAAAAGTTGACGAGGCTACTGTGTTTTCCCTATTAGACGATTGTCAAGCCATTGCAATCGAAACGCCTCAAGATATTCTTCTTTTTTACCAAAAATTTTTAACTCTTATTTTTGTTCTTCCCTACTCAAATGTGGAAAGTTCCTTGACGTATTTACCCATTAAGGAACTCCTGAAAAAAGGGGGTTGCGAAGGGTATTGGAAGAGCTTTCAACTTCCCCAAGCTTTTGCAGCGCTTTGCGCTTATGAGATCACAGGAACCTATGAAAAATTAGATGTGAGACAGTTGGAAAAAGGGGGAGTTCTTCTCGAATGTGGCAGTCATACACTCGATGGGAGTGTTGTTAGACCTTTTGAAAGTGCTTATCTGGCTCTGATCTGGCTCTATTTGGGATGGGCTAATCAGGACGAAGAGCTTCTTAGCGCCGGTCTGAAACTCGCCCAATTTTGTATGAACTTCTGCGATAACGAAGGGATCCCGTTTGAAGGACTGTGGACAAGGGAATCAGACTATCATCCCTTTGCCTACTACTCCGCTTTGGCCCTTCTTTTTTCGATGGCTTCCCACTTGCGTCTCAGTTCAAAAATGAATGTGATGAAAGAAGTTTTATTTGAAAAACTTGAAGAAAAAGCGGTCGATTGCATCGATCCCTTGACCTTTCTTTTAGCCTTAAGCTTTCGAAAACTTATTGATGAGGGGAAACCTTACCCAGAAACTTCTCCGGGTTTGACCCTCTATGATACCGATCGTAGTTTAGGCTTTCTCCGTTATGATTTCGGAAGTTTAAGCCTAGCTTGTTCTGTTTGTGGCGTGAATACGGGTCTAGGTTCCATTCATAAAAATGGGATCCATATCGGCGCTTTTGGCCCTCACTATTATCCTTTGGCTGACTCGGAGTGTTTTGGAATTTACCGAATCTCCAATGGGAGTCGAGAAGGGTTCAAAGATCTCACGATCGAACGGAAAGAAGGGGAGTGTCAGTTTAAAGGGTGGTCCCGTGTGATTTCTCCGATCTCTAACCATGTGTCGAAACAAAATTTTTCTTTTGCACATCCTGGAACGCAGTGGCTTTTTTTTGATATTCGTGCTGAAAAAGAGCATTTACAACTCGATGTTCGGATGGATAAGTGCATTCAAGAATCTCCTTTATCTTTTGTCTTTTTTGTTTCAGCGGAAAAAGCCCATGTCAAAGGAGATCATTCCTTGATCCCTGGCGCCTTAGAGCGCTATCAAGGACGCTCAGGAGAGATCATCTTTGAAAGAGGGGATAAGCAGCTTGTGATAAAGCCCCAATTTGAAGGGGAAATGCAGGTGATTCCTCTAGCAGGCAAAAGCCATTTTTGGTCAGCAGATTTTTTACTTGCTTTTTCGTTAACAGAAAAGTTGAAGCTTTACTCATGGAAAGTCAAGTAATCTATTCGAAAGGGTATGAACTTGCAAAGAATTCAATTTTCAGGATAATTTTAGTCAATAACGGCTTAGTATAGGGCGACAATTTAGGAGAAATCTTTTGTCAATTCCAAAAGCGATCACAATAGGCTCCATCTCTCTTTTTATATTGATCGGTATTCTTGCCGTGGTAAAGAAAGAGGGAAAAGGGGAGCCCCCTTTAGTTCAGGAAGTAGCGATTGAAACGACTGAAGAAGTGGCCCAAGCAGAAGTCAAAGAAGAGCGCTCTTTGCAGTATCTCCAACCCGTTCAAGATGAAGCTGCTGAAGAAGATGTTGATCACGTGTGGCGCCTTTTCACGACGGGAAGAAACAAGCTCCCTATCGTGGAAACGATTCGTTACAAAAGTCGGGTAGCGTGGCTTAAAGGACGCCCCGCATGGATTACAGACTATGCATCCCATTTTTCGACATCACGACACTTTATCGCGCGGAGTCTCAATGGAAAACGGGATTACTATACACAAAAAGTCTCTTCAGGAGACTCTTTTAATGTTTTGAAAAAAGAGTTAAATTTCTATCTAGTGGTCGATCTTTCCCGCTGTAAAATGTGGTTTTACGCTCATGACCTCACAAGCAATGCATGCACTCTTTTAAAAACCTATAAAGTCGGGCTGGGACGTTTTGATAATGATTCCTATTCAGGGCTATTGACTCCTAGGGGAAAATTTAATTTGGGGGATAGAGTTGCCATTTACAAACCGGGGATCAGTGGCTATTTTCAAGATAATGAAGTGGAAATGGTGCAAGTTTTTGGAACGCGCTGGATTCCCTTTTCTCAAGATGTCGATGGAGAGGGAGATAATCCAAGAGGGTATGGTTTTCATGGGGCTCCTTGGGTTTATGACGCAGCAACAGATTCCTACCATGAGGATCTCTCTACGATAGGAAAATACGACAGCGATGGATGCATCCGTCTTTCTCAAGCCGATATCGAAGAACTTTTTTCCATTGTTATCACTAAACCAACGACTGTGGAGATCGTAACCGATTTTCATGAAGCCAAGCTTCCAGGAGATCTTGTAAAAGAAGGGTAAATAAGTAGTATGTTAGATCACGAAAAACAAATTGCTGACTATGAAAAAACCATTGCGCAGCTCAAAGAGCAGAATAAGGTCAATGGGATTTGGACAGATGAAGAAATCGTGAAACTCGAGAAGAAGTTAGAACTTCTCAAAGAGCAAGTGTACTCTCAGCTGAGTCCTTGGGAAAGAGTCACCATTTGCCGCCATCCTGAGCGCCCCCGATCAATTGATTATATCAAGAATTTATGTGAAGATTTTACCGAAATTTTTGGAGACCGTCTTTTCCAAGACGACCGCTCTATTGTGGCTGGACTGGGAGTCATTGGGGGGGAGAAGTTTGTGATCATTGCCCAAGAGAAGGGGTGTGATACCGAAAGTCGTCTCTACCGTAATTTTGGGATGCCCCATCCTGAAGGGTATCGAAAAGCGCTCCGCGTCATGAAATTAGCTGCTAAATTCAATCTTCCTGTTCTCTCTCTTCTAGATACTCCTGGAGCGTATCCAGGCCTTACAGCGGAAGAGCGGGGACAAGGCTCTGCCATTGCAACCAATCTTTTAGAAATGGCAAATTTACCGACACCCATCATCGTGGTTCTGATTGGTGAAGGGTGTTCTGGAGGCGCTTTAGGCATGGGTGTTGGAGATGTGATCGGTATGCTTGAGCATTCCTACTACTCTGTGATTTCTCCAGAAGGATGTGCTTCTATTCTTTGGCGTGATGCCTCCAAAAATGAAGAAGCGGCAGCCACCCTGCGTATGCAGGTGGAAGATCTTCTCGAATTCGGCGTTGTGGATACCATGATTCCGGAACCCCAGGGAGGGGCTCATCACAACCCTAAGGTAGTGTATGAAGGGGTCAAACAGTTCATTTCTAAGCAAAACAAAGCACTCAAAAAACTTTCTCAAGAAGAGCTCCTAGAAAAACGGTACCAAAAATTCCGCAAGATGGGTGCTTTTACTGTTGCAGCAACACCCTCTCAGTGACTTTTATACTCAAGCAACTTCAAAAGTTGGATTTTCGGCTGCGCCAAAGCACCGTAATTTGCCGATCTTAAATGATCTCATATTTCTAATATTAGGTCATTTAAGATCGACGAATTCCGAAAGCTTTCGC
>JAKQGT010000286.1 GCA_029556005.1 Chlamydiota bacterium
CCCCATCAGGGGGTTTTAAAAACCAAATAAAGAGGCCAATTAAGACGCATAGTGTAAAGGAGAGGAGTTTTTTATTAATGGCCCTAGACATTTGGTTTACTTCTTCGCTAAAGTTATGAAAAACTAAAAGTTTAGAAACCAGGCAATTTTAAAAGCAAATGAAAAATACATTGTTTATTCCGCCGCAGCACACCCCCCACTTTACATTGCCTTCGCATACAATTACGTGGGAACAGGATATTTCTCACCTAAAGAAGGGGTTTTCTCCTAAAGAACTAGACCGGTTTTTAGATCTTTATGCAAAGGGTCAAGAAAACCCGCAAAAAATCCAAAAAGGGGTTGAGCTTTTCAAAGAGGACCACCCTGACCACCCAGAGGTCCTGAACCTTTTAACGTATGTTTACCTTTCCAAGCGTAAAGTGAGAAAGGCTAACCAGCTCATTCAAGAGAATTATGAGAAAAATCCCCTCTACATTTTTGCACGCATCAACTATGCAGACCTCTGTTTGAGGCGTAAACATCCTCAAAAAATTCCTGAAATCTTTGATCAAAAATTTAATTTACGCGAGCTTTATCCTGAAAAAAAAGTCTTTCATGTCTCTGAATTTCGGGGCTTTATGGTCCTCATGGGGTTCTATCATTTGTCATTGGGAAAACAGGAAGCCGCCGAAGGATATCACTATCTCGCCCAAAGAGTAGACCCTCATCACCCTAGTACAAAAATTCTTGAAAAGAAGCTGTACATAAAGAGTTTCTATAAAAGATTAGTATCAAGTATTTTAAATAAAGTTTCCCGATTGACAAACATAATAAAAAAGAGGTAAAATTGTTATCAATTCGCAATAATTAGGATTTTATAAAATGCTTGTTGTTTCAGATAGAATAAGGAAAGTAATAAATAAAGTTTCGTTATATACACTCTGTACTTTTACTCTCCCCCTTTTCGCGTATACAAGCTCTTTTGAAATGCCCGCATGCGTAAAAAAGCACAATTTTGAAATCGATTCGCTCTTAAAGAATAGACTTGTGAGTAAAACCGCCGCTGCTTCAGAAAGTCGAATCGTTAGGCCTGAGTCCTATCCGTTGGGGGATAGACAGTAGGCTTAAAGCAAAAAAAGGTGAAGGTCGCAGTGTCCCCCGACTTTCTTAATCGAAATTCCTTCCTATCCCAACATATCCTTTTCTAAGGGGACATCCAAAACGAAGGGGGCTTAGCCTGCGCTAAGTCCCCTTTTTTAAAATTTTAATGCGCTAAAATAGCTCCTTCCCTATCCTTCCATCAGTTTACTCTTTGAGGGCAAAATGATGTTTAGAGCGTGTGTTTTTGCAGTACTTCTACTCACTTCTTTTGGGCTCAGAGGAGAGTCTTATGATCCCAATGCTCCTCAAAAATATACCGTTTTAACATTAAGCGCTGCCATCATTGACTATCTCTTTTTGATTTCTGAGGATGAGCTCCGGGCTGTCACCCATGAAAAAGGGAGCTGGGCTCCCATTGATTACCCTACATTGACCTCTATTTTGGACCGCAATCCAGGCATTTCTAAAATGGTTCCAGGAGGGAGTGGTGCCAATATTATCAAAGGGTTGGCGCAGCTGGGTGAGCAGTGTGCAATTGTGGGTAAAATTGGGAATGATGATAAAGGAGAGTTCTATGTGAATAGCATGAAAAACCTCGGGATTGGGCTATTTTTAGAACGGGGAAATCTTCCCACAGGTCAAGCCATCTGCTTGATCACCCCTGATGCGAACCGGACCTTTCGGACTTACTTAGGAGCTTCTCATAGTTTAAGTGATTTGCCGATTCATCCCGAGATGTTTCAAGAAGTAAAGCTTTTTCACATTGAAGGGTACCAACTTGTCGATAGAGAGCTGGTATCAAAAGCCTTGCAAATCGCAAAAAATGCCCAAGTAAAAATTTCGATGGCTTTAGCCAATACAGAGATTGTTAGGCGCAATAAAGAATTTATCTTAGAAATCCTCGATAAATATGTAGATATCGTTTTTTGCAACGAGAAAGAGGCCAAAGCATTGTTAGGATTGCCAGCTTTAGAGGCTTGTGGAAAGCTGGCCTCTTTATGTGAAGTAGCCGTTGTCACGATGAGTCAGAAAGGGGCTTGGGTTCAAAGAGGTGCTGAAAAATCTTTTCAACCCCCGATGCTGGTGAATGTTATTGATCGAACGGGAGCTTGTGATCTCTATGCTAGTGGGTTTTTATATGGGTATCTTCATGGGGACTCATTAGATAAGTGCAACTGGTTGGGGATGCTTCTCTCTTCCTACGTGGTCAAGAGAATTGGTGCAGAAATCCCCGATCCCATTTGGGTAGAAATCCGCGAAAGAATTCAAGAAGAAGGAGCGGTTTTTGATTAAGAAATTCCTATTAGGGGTGACCCTATTTTTTCAATTAGGCCTTAGTGCAGAAAGCAAAGACTATTCTGTAATTAGTTTAAGCGCTGCTATTATCGACCATTTTTTTTTGATTAGTGAGGAGCAGCTCCGCTCCATTACCCTTGAAAAAGGGAATTGGGTCCCGATAGATTACCCCACCCTATGTTCAATTTTAGAATGCAATCCAAATCTTGCTAAAATGGTTCCTGGAGGGAGTGGTGCCAATGTGATGAAAGGACTTGCTCAACTGGGTGAATCCTGTGCGATTGTGGGTAAAGTGGGTTCCGATGATAAAGGAGAGTTCTACATCCAATCCATGACCGAGATCGGAGTCGAAGTTTTTTTGTAAAAATGAAGCTTGCCAACAGGGCAATCGATCTGTTTAATCCGCAATTCGCGTTGTTTAATTACTCCGGATGGAGAACGTACGTTTCGC
>JAKQGT010000295.1 GCA_029556005.1 Chlamydiota bacterium
TCCAGGAGTCTGGAAACGCTAGGGAGAGCACCTCTCCTCGCTTCTCACACCAAAGGCGGGCACTTTTTGACATCCCCAAGTCAAAAAAAGTAACGGGGTGAGAATTGCAGGATCTATAATGTTTCCACCACCATTTGAGAAGCCACTCTTGCTCATGGTCAGCAGCGACAATCACACCTTCTAAGTACATGTTTGTCTGTATAAGGATTTAGCCCTTTTATCGAAAGGTGTCTATTGCGTATAACTGTTTTTGTTTTCCAGCCCCACCCAGAAAGTGAATAATAGCTGCATCGGGGTTTTCTTCTTCAAAATGAGGCCAGTTGTAAAGGCGTGGGAGTTCTTGAATGGGGAGTTTTTCTTCGTATAGAAGGCGATTCAGAACATTTTCATCGCCCAGGAACTCCCCATTTTGATGGAGTGTTTTGTCTGCCCATTTTTCTAAAACCAGAGAGGCATGTTTATAGAGGATAACGCCTGTGTTATAGGTCTTTTCTTCAGCCAAGTGTAGCCCAACAATATGTGAAAACTTTTTATACCTTAAAGAGGTAGGGGCAATCGCAAAGTCTGCTTGAATGAGGGAGAAAAGGGGGGATAAATCTTTTTGAATTTCAGTGTCTAAATCGATCCAGAGGGAATGGATATAAGGGGTTTGCATGAGAGCAAAGGGCTTAGAAAACCAAGCAGGGCGGGATTCCCAAAGGTTTCCTGCACAGATCCGTTCCCAAAATTTTACAGTGATAGGAGGAATCTCTTCTTTTGTTTTGAGGATAGAAGAAGAGAGTTGAAAGGGAATAACAGTTCCTTTTTTTTCGCACCAAAGACGGGCACTTTTACTCATCCCAAAATCGATGAAAGAGATGGGGAGGGTGTTGTGTTTTGTGTAGTGATTAAACCAGGAGGGAAGCATCCACTCGTGGTTTTGATCGCATCCTGTGAGGATACCATTGCCGTTAGGATTTTTTTTCCATTTCATATATAACGGAAATATACCAAACAGATAGGGAAATATGTACAAAAATCTCATCGAAGAAGCGAAAAAAGAGGGGATCAAGCACATCGTTGTGGAGACTATCGTGCAAAAAGATAGTGGCGAGATCCTTTTGATTGAGGATTTACAAATGGAAAAGCGGATTTATGGGCTTCCTGCTGCAAACTTAAAAGAAGGAGAGACGATTCCACAAGCGTTGCAGCGGGCGATTACCGAAAGAACGGCGATGCAATTAAAAGAGGTGCGTGCCTATTTAGGGCATTATGACGAGAGGGATGTCCGTCATTATCACTTTGTAACCGAGGTAAATGATCCCTATGCGTTAGAGGAAAACACAAACATTGCCTATGCTTGGTTAAAGGTAGAGGATGCCGTTGGCTACCCTATTACGGACAAACTTAGAGAGATGCTAGATCTTTATGCAAAGCTTTAAGCACTCTTTTGTAGAAGAGTCATGCGTGATTTTGTGCGTGCCGCTTTGTGTTTATTATAAACGCCTTTTTTAACCCCTTTATCCATCAAACTATAGACAGAGCTTAACGCAGCTTGCATTTTCTCTTTGTCTTTAGCAGAAAAAGCGGTTTCAAAAGCGCGGATTGCTGTTCTAACTCGAGATTTAAAGGAACGATTCTGAAGATTTTGTGCTTTATTTTGCTTCATCCGTTTAAGAGCGGTAGGGCACTTTTTCTTCTTTGATGCGGTTTTTCCTTCTTCAGCCATAATTCTTTCCAAGTTCTTTTAAAATGAAGATGGAAAAAATATAACAACCTGGGAATAATTCGTCAATTAGGAACCTATCCCGCTAATCCATTTGAGGGGATTTTTTAAATTTTTCTTGAAGATTTTTTTCATTCATTTTGAGGACATTGTCCAAGAGACAAGGACT
>JAKQGT010000298.1 GCA_029556005.1 Chlamydiota bacterium
CTCTGCAGTAATAAAAAATCCGCACAGCATCGCAAAAATGAGAAAAAGCTTCTCAGATTTGGAGTAGCGCAATATTTCCGCTTTCGCCTGTAAAAGAATTTTTTGCAATCTCATGGTGTTATTTTACCAGAAAACACACATTATTGAAGCTCTTCCGATGACATAAAGTCTTTTCCATACTTTAGAGGTTTGTCCTCGCACCAAGGTTTATAATTATTAAAGAAAGTAATTCGAGCCCCTATTGAGGGATGCCCCGTACGGAAAAGCATATAAAATTCTCCAGGCCAGGGGTAACCTAAATTATTATATTGAAGCTTGACAAACCCTGTTGCTGCGGCATGATTTAGATGGGTGAGTTCCAACCCAAAGGTATCAGCCTCATGCTCTTTTGACTGAGAATAGAGATTCCAGAGAGGAGAAATTAACACAGAGATAAAGGTGTAAAGGAAGAGGATTAAAGGGAGAGAAGCCACATCCGAAAGGGTGTCAAACCCAATCCGTTTGGGCCTCCGCTTTAAATACCCTTCTGCTAGGAGGTAAACCAGGAAAAAAGTCACGAGGGAGAGAAGGGTTGTAATCAAGAGTCCCCACCACATATGGTTTAAGACATAATGCCCCATCTCATGCCCCATAACGAATAGGATTTCATTTTCATCTAACCCTTGAATCGTTGTGTCCCATAAAACAATTCTTTTAGAAGTGCCGATTCCTGTGACATAAGCATTCATCGCTTTGGTATCTGCACTCATATCAACAACATAAATGCGACTTCCATGAATCCCCGCACGATCGGCTAAGGATAAAATCTTCTCTTTGAGGGGGATATCTTCCATAGGACGAAATGTATTAAATAAAGGGGCAATCCAAATCGGCTGAATGATCACCAGGAAAACGGTTAAAGGAAAGGTAAGAAGGCCAAAATAGAGCCACCAACGTTTCGGGCTTTTACGGATCATTCCATAGAGAATCCACACCAAAATGATCCCCAATACTGTAGACACCCCTGTCTCTGTCAAAAAATGGTGGAACCACCGTCCTAAACTTTGTGTTGACATCCCGTACGAGTGGGGGCGCATATAGCTCGAATAAAAATCTAAGGGAAGATTTAAGAGAGCCACAATCAAGAGAAAAAGAAGGGAAAAAAGACCTACTTGCCAAAACCATTTCGAGCAGATGCGATGACAAAAACGGCGCAGTTTGGCAGAAAAACCGGTAAAAAGAAGAAGAGCAGGAACAACAAGTGAGTAAAGGAAGTCCACAGCCCATAAAAAATTCCCTGTTTTATAAAAGGAGATGGCCTCTGGGGTAGGGGGAGGAACCGCTACGGGGTTATAGACACAGTCATCCGCAAAAAGGCGTATTCCGAGGAGTAAGAACAGTCCTAGCCATTTAATCATCCTTTTACATCCACATGGTTGAGCATTTTTCTAACTTCTTGTTCATACTGAGGGGCGACATAAACCCAACTTCTTTCCTTAGGAGGCACTGAAATCTCTGAGAGATTATCTCCTCTATCAATTGTTCCATCTTGCTTCAGGACGGGAAAGGGAAGTCCTGTTCTTTTTTCATGATTTTTTGAAAGTTCCCAGTCAATTTCATCCCCGAGTTTTTCCTTTAACGCCAAGAGCTCTTCTTCTTCTGGGGGAAAAACGAGAGGGATGGCGCGAAAGCGGTAGTTGCGCAAATAGAGACATTTGGCATCAAAATGTCCGGGATGCCTCTCATCTCTGGATGCCGTATTGAGCTCGGAAAGGACTTCATTATCGGTCATCGATACATAGCGCTCTAAGTCTTCACCCAAATCGTAGTAGATCGTTTCCATGAAGCGGGCTAGATGATAAGAATACGATTTAACACTCGAATATTGATACAGGCGCTTATGCATATAGTGGCGTGCTAAAAGGAGAGCTTCACAGGATTCCATTCCATTTTCTTCTACACCGAGTGCTAGATCTCCTTCAGGGGTCATAATGATTTTCAGCATTTCAATCAGTTGATGATAATCAAATAACCCATAAGCAAGTCCCGTACATTGGGAATCTCTTAAAAGATAGTCGATCCGGTCTGCTCCAAAAAAATCTCCGGTTATGATTTCTGTAACAACTCGCTCCCAAGGGGTAAACTCCCCCTTAAACTTCTTCTCCCCAAGAGCTATTTTCATCACATCGCGTTTTACATCCCGCTGAATCCCCTCTTCTAAAGATTCCCGCGCAAAACGCTCCCATACAGGAGAGAGCATCGTGCTCTCCATAATTTTTTGGGTCCATATTTCATGTCCTCCTGCCCCTAGAAGACGGTGTTCTGCTGTATGACTAAAGGGAAGATGTCCCATATCGTGGCAAAGGGCTGCTAGTCT
>JAKQGT010000300.1 GCA_029556005.1 Chlamydiota bacterium
AAGTTGTTTGAGTATACTAGATGGATAGCTTTATCTCAACCGCTGGGAGACTATTGTGGCGCAAGATGCAGATATTGGACTCATTGGTTTGGCAGTGATGGGCCAGAACCTTGTTTTAAACATGAATGATCACGGATTTAAGGTGGCCGTATTTAACCGCACGAGCTCCAAAGTAGATACATTTCTACAAGGGCCTGCAAAAGGGACCCAAGTGGTGGGGACCCACTCCTTGCAAGAGCTAGTCGGTGTTTTGAAACGTCCAAGGAAGGTCATGATGATGATCCGTGCAGGAAGTTCTGTCGATGAGACGATCGATGAGCTCGCCCCCTTACTCGAAAAAGGGGATATCATCATTGATGGAGGGAACAGTCACTATCCCGATAGTGAGAGGCGCTTTAAGGCTCTAAAGGAGAGAGGGATTCTCTTTATTGGGACAGGGATCTCTGGTGGAGAAGAGGGGGCGCGTCATGGCCCCTCGATCATGCCTGGAGGGAATCCTGATGCCTGGCCTGAAGTGAAACCCATTTTCCAATCCATTGCAGCCAAATCTGAGGATGGGGAGCCTTGCTGTGATTGGGTAGGAGAAGGGGGAGCTGGCCATTATGTTAAGATGGTCCATAATGGGATCGAATATGGGGATATGCAGATCATCTGTGAGGCCTATCAGCTCTTATCCACAAAGCTAGGCCTTTCTGCAGATGAGATGGCACCTATTTTTGCGGAGTGGAATAAGGGAGAGCTGAATAGCTATCTCATTGAAATTACAAGCCAGATTTTTCAGTACAAAGAAAAAGATGGGACCCCCTTAGTTGAGCGTATTTTAGATGTAGCAGGGCAAAAAGGGACAGGAAAATGGACTGGTATTAGCGCTCTTGATCTAGGGATGCCCTTGACCCTTATTGGGGAAGCAGTTTTTGCCCGTTGTCTTTCGGCCTTGAAAGATCAAAGAGTGAAGGTCAGTCAGCACTTTAAGGGACCGGATAAGGCCTTTAGTGGGGATAAAAAGCAGATGATTGAGGATATCAGACAGGCTCTCTATGCTTCAAAAATCATCAGTTATGTTCAGGGATTTATGCTTATGCGCACAGCTGCAGATGAAATGAAGTGGAATCTCAATTACGGCTCCATTGCCCTGATGTGGCGAGGAGGATGTATTATTCGTAGTCGCTTTTTAGGAGAAATCAAGAAAGCATATGATAAAAATAAAAACTTAGAAAGTCTTTTACTGGATGATTTTTTTAAGCATGAAGTGATTAAAGCAGAAAAGGGATGGCGCCGCGTGGTCTCTCACGCGGCAGAGTTTGGGATTCCTGCCCCTTGTTTCAGTACCTCGCTTGCCTTTTTTGATGGGTATCGTAGTGAAAGGCTTCCTGCTAACTTACTCCAAGCGCAACGGGATTTTTTTGGAGCGCACACCTATGAACGCGTCGATCAGCCACGCGGACAGTTCTTCCATACCAACTGGACAGGTACGGGAGGCGATGTGAGCTCTTCAACTTATAATGTTTAACGCCAGTTGCATGCAACTGGTGTTATTTAAGAAGCGAGTTCGTTATAGGTCAGCATAAACTTAGGTTTAAGCTCTTCCATTTGTTTGAGCGCTAACTCAAAGTCATTGTGTTCGTGTGTGCTCGCGAATTTTTCTACAATGCTTGAAAGCTGATCATAGATCTCATGCATGTGTTTCGCTTTGTCCCCTTTAGGACCTGAATATTTCTTTTTATCGACGCTCGCAAGCTCACCCTCCATCTCTTCGAGGGTTTCATTGAGCGTTTCTAAACCACTGTTGTAGCAGATCTCATTGTAATTCAGAATGAAAGAGGGTTGCAAAGCTTCGAGTTCACGGCAGATCGAATTGAAGTCTCCATGATCTTGAGATTTGGAATATTTTTTGATTTTCTTTTCAATTTTTTCCATAATATTATGCATGTACTTGGCCATCTTCTTCTTATCGCCTTTTAGTGACATGCCATCGATTTCGCTCATCTCTTTCTTCATTTCTTGAAGAGTTAGATTAAGCATATCCATTGCTTTTTGATAATTAATGTCTTGTTGCATGGAATCCCCCCAAATAAGACGTTTATACGAGAACACTCTCTAAACTTATTTTAGAAGGGAGGGAATTTTTGGGCAATAGGGTGGATGAGGTGATACTAAAATAAGCATCACCCCACCGGATTATCCTAAGAAAGATAGCTTCTGATCTGAGGCTGTAGAGATTGGTGGTAGCCTGTGCTTGAAACAACTCCCTGAGAGATATCCATACGAATATCCATAGGGTTCAGGGATATAGGAGTAAGTTTTCCGGTAGCGGTATTATATTCCATCAGTGGAAGAGCGATTTTGTACGTCTCGAAGAAAAGCTTTTGGATCACGCGGATTTTCGTCCGATTTAAACTTTTTACAGCGCTGCTCATTGAGGGATTAACCACAATGTAAAGCCCCTCAATATCGTTAGGTTTAAACGTTCCATTGACTTCGTTATAGGTATGCTTTTTAAGAAGGTCTGTTTCTCGGGTTGCATGAGCCAGTTCTGGTAACGTTCTAAAGGTCAGCTCATTTGTGGCTATGAGCTCATCCCGATCA
>JAKQGT010000307.1 GCA_029556005.1 Chlamydiota bacterium
CATCACCTTGAACCCTGTTCCTCTAGCGACCCAAACAATCAAGTCCGCTGTCCACCTCACATGTACCTACTTTGATCCTCATCAAGAACTCCCTCTATCTAAAGTAGCACGAGTCGGAGGCATCCCCGTTTTTCAAATCGCCGCAGGAGCTAACCCGATTCCTATTGTGGTCTCCTTAGTGGTCGATCAAACCTACCGTCACTACATTTTTGATGAGATCGATCCTGGTTACCAAGATGTCCTCATCGCACCCCTTAAAGCTCTGATCACTCAAGATCCTGAAAGACAAGTGACTTCTGGAATCGTTTCTCTAGCCTGTAGAAAAATCCATTCCTTTTATACCTCGCAGATCTCTTGTGAAACATTAGATAACTGGGGAGCTACTCGAACCGTGAAAATCCTTTGCTCCAATGATTCTTTTCAAAGCTTCTGTGTAGAATGGTTCATCAAATGGCTTCCCTCAGACCCTTCTATCCCCCCTGAAGAAAAACCCACGCAACCATTTGATCCTGCAGCAATTCAACCTAAGCCAGAGCCCCCAGAAGTCATCGATCTCTCCTTTACTGTAAAACAGGAAGGGAAAGAGTTTCATGTCTACCAAAGTAGGCCGGGCCATGACGACAAACAAATAGGCTCTTTCTCCTCACAAGCTGAGGCGAATAGTTGGGCAGAGAAGGAGACTAATCAAACTCGGATCATCCACTTCCTCAACTTAGAGCTCTACCATCTCCATCTGCGCGCTTATGCATTAGGCATTCTGATTAGCGATCTCCCCACTGTGACCCCCTTTGTCCCCCTCTATTTTTCACTCAATGCTCCCGATGAAAGGGTTAAACTCTATCAAGGAAATGATAAGATCTTAGATGAATCCAATGGAAAGGCTCTAACTCACGCCAAAACCCAAGTCGCACTCCGTTTTAACGGCCAGGTTGTAAGTGCCAAAAATCAATTAAAAAACTTTGAAGCCGCCTTAAATGGAGCCGCACCTCCCCATCTTCTTCCCCCTCAAGGCCTCCATGAAGTGATTCACGTCAAACAAGGGAACGAACACATCTATGTCTCAGGCATGAACCAATATGGGGAAACAACGCTCATCGGAATATTCAAAGACCCTCAAGAGGCTGATAACCTAGCCTACGCTAAAGCCCATTACGAAGTGACGACTCTCGATCAAGAAAACCGATGCTTCCAAATGCAAGTCAAAGCCTTTGAACAAGGGATTCCCATCGATCAAATTCCCAAAATCCCTCAACTCAAAACACCCGACCTTAAGGGAGTCAAATCCGATCGTTTGCAACCCCACTTCCGGGGTGCAGAAATCGTCAACGAATCGACTACTAAAGCATTCATAGAACAAATGAACCAACTCCTTTCAGAACCCTTCCAACCCACCAAAATGACCACAAGTGAGATCCACACCCAAGCACGCTCTTGCGTCCCTCCCATCAATTCCCCCGGAGAACATCCCTACAATCCCGATCATGGATATTGGTACAACCTACGCAGAAATCCTGCCCAAGCTATCCCTTATACCAATTGTTGGTTGAATGATCATGGCATTGACGTGAATGTAATATTTGGAACCTCTATTCCCCTGTACCCCTCTCCAAAACCTGTTGCCACCCATTCCGCAACCCAAATCGATCTTGCCCTAGAAAAAGAATCCCCCTCTAAAACTTCCCCTTCTCCCACCTGGACATGGGAAGACCTCCAAGCCCACGAAACAGCTTCCCTATTCCAAACCCTTAACTCCAGACTCCCTCCCCAACCTTCCTCAACTTCGCTCCCCTCTTTCGACCCCACCCAAGTCGATGCCCTGCTCAGAGAATCTTGGGGTCCAGGCGTTGTCGACCCCTCCCCTAGCTCTATCACTCTCCCCTCCATGCAAACCGCAGGATTCGCTCCCACACTCACATCTCCAATACTGGCTTCTCTATTCCCTGTGATGGATCCCTCCATCCTCATGCACTCTACAGAAGAAAATCAAAAACTTCACATCGCTCTCAATAACGATTTTGTAAAAAGCATCCCCAAAGGGGTGGGTAAAGTAGCTGTTGGAATCTTAAAGTTTATGGTTCCCGATATGTCTGACTTCCCTGATGTTGAAAACCCTCATGAACACATCAACCGAGCCTGCCAATTCCTGGAAATCCGTTACGACGAGCTCGTTCATATGGAAGACCCCAACTCTTTCGCTGCAAAAGCTGGGGTCTTTGTCGGAGAGATCGGAGCTTTGGGTTCTGTTGGTAAATTGGTCCGACTTGCAGAACTTCCCGCCCTTTTTTCCACCATTTCCGAAGGCGCTGTTGTAGGAGCTATTATTGCAGAAGCCGATAACCATGACCCCCTTCAAGGAGCTGTAACGGGGGCGGCTATTGGTGGTTCTCTCCATAAAGTAATCGGTTGGCTTCATCTCCCCTCCTCTCCTAAATCCTCTGAAATGATCCTCGAATTCCGCCCCTCGCTGTTTCCCCCTAAGGCTGGACTTCCTAGGCAAGCTGTATCCACTTCCCTAGGTGAAAGAACTCCCTCAATGAGAATCTCTGGAAATACACTGTATCCACTACCAAACATCGAGAGAGAGGCCCTTAGAGAAATTGCAACCTTAAAAGGTTCTAATCGTCTTGATGTTATTGTCAGAAATTCGTGTAATAGTAGAAATTTAAACGAATCACAAATTAGAAGTATTTTAAGACAAAATGGCTTTAACCCTCCCCCCAGACCTCCTGGTATTCCTGAAAACTGTAAAGTGAGGATTTCAGAAAAAAATGGAGGAATCGTTTATATTAAGCCTGGAACGCTAGAAAGAGACTGTATACACGTAAGAATAATGCCAGCAAACCCAGAAAGCATAAACCCTATGCATCACCGTCCCTACGTTGTTCAAAGATTAAACAATAAAGCTTTTGATCATAATGGCAAACTTGTTGACTGGCGTTCACCTGAATCACATATTCCTCTAGAAGAATTCAAGTTTAAAGAATGGTAGATAATGGGATTTCATAATTTTTTACCTCAATTTTTAAAACAAAAAAGGGAAGAGCTAAACCAAAACCCGGAATTAAATAACAAAAAAAAGGAAAAAATTAGCGATTTTCTTGTGCTACTTGAATGTATCTGGTGCATCTCAAACAAAGATTATCAGGAAGCGATTTGGCTAAGAAATGAAGATCCCCATATCGTTGATTCTTATGATGATACTATCATGTATTTTGGTGAAGACTCTAAGGCGGTCTTGGAAGCTCGTAGTGAAGGAAGTATCTCCATGTCTAAGCTGCAGTACACCATGCTAAAACAATTATTTAATATGGTAGAGAAGTATGATGCTTCTCTTTCCCGGCCTGATACTGATGCTGAAATTATTGAGGACCCAAAGTGGCATGAGATTCGTGAATATGCGAAAGTCGTGTATCAAGAATTGATCAAAGAAGAGTAGAAAAGTCTAGTTTATGAGCCAGAATGGAGTAATAAATGAGATCGAAAGGTATCCGTATTAATGATGCAGCTTCATGGGGTGATGGAGAAATATTGGGTGTAACTCCTAGTGATATTCTTGAATTCATTAATTATGGAGATCAACTACATTGGGCAATACTTGAGCTCGAGGCTACTGGGGATTTAGGCAAAAAAAAATGGGAGCAACTTGAACATTATAAAACTTCTCAACAAGGAACGCAAATTTCTTGGGATGACTTGTATGCTACCTGTAAAAAATTCGAGCAAGTAATTTGGATTACCATTGTTGGCTGCAAAGATGAAAAAAACTTACACTTTTACAACTCAGGTTTAGAAATGTACGAATCTTGTGAAATTGTTATTGAAATCATCGATGGTGGTTATTGCGAGGTCTTCTCTCATGATCATGCTCTTATTGATCGCTTAGAAAAACATTTTAAAGACACTGAAATTCTTGCTCCAGATGAACAAGAAATCTAGTTCTATTAACTTCACTTATCTTGTAACACACGCTCTTCATTCAAAATGCAGGTTTCTC
>JAKQGT010000014.1 GCA_029556005.1 Chlamydiota bacterium
TGATCGCTTTACTGGCATCTTCTAGCTCTCGTCTTTGCTCTTCAATCAGGTTCTTTTCCCTTTGATGCACTCTTATCTCTAAATAAGGGGGAAAGTTTTCAAAAAATTTTAGGCCTTCAATTTGATTAAAAGGAACCCAATGGTCAGGAATGCGTTGCAATGTAAAATTTTCATGTACATATAGTGCGTTTGGGTCTGCTAAGGCTTTTGGAAAATCCGCTGCATTAGGCTGCACAGCATCATGATAAGTAATTTTAAACGCAGCAAAATAATGGGAACCATAAAATGTTGACTTCAAGCTCTTCGCCTGAGAAAAACAATTGGGGATAACTTGGCAACGGGTGCCGATTGAGGATACAAGAACCTCAATTGAATTTGTAAATATTGGGGACCCTTCATGAGCTCCACCATGATACAACTTAACTTGCCCAACTAGTGCTAAGCAACTCTTGTGAACCTTTATCATAATTAACTGTAGACTCTGGACGTAACCCTCTTTTGATAAACTATCAAAGGCTTTCTCTAAGACAGAACGATAACTGTTTAAGTGGTTCATCAAGAATGGATTAAAAGATGAAGGATTTTAAGATACAGTGGCAGTTTGCGCTGACATAGGAAAACCAGTTTTTGTTTAACGGAAGATTTTCAATAAAGATCATCTTTAATTCAAGAATTCTTTTTATGCTAACGAGCATACTCCCTCATGAAGCCCTTTACCCTTTTCAATAGATTCTCTTTCCTTTAAGATTTTTTAAGGATCAGTGGTTTGAAATTGAGATACATTTGGAAGATTTAACCGGATTTCTAGAGTCGATTGTCTTTTCTAGTGAAGATACAGGATTTACTGTCTCCAGGCTAAAAGCTCCTCGTTTTCATGACTTAGTGACAATCGTGGGAACCCTTCCTGGGGTTCAGCCTGGAGAAAGGCTTTCTTGTCGTGGCACTTGGAAGCACCACTCTCAATATGGCAGGCAATTCGAAATTGAAAACTATCGTTTAGAAGCCCCAGCTGATGAAGTGGGGATCGAAAAATACCTTGCCTCGGGGCTGATCAAAGGGATCGGACCCGTTTATGCGAAACGGATCGTTCAAGAGTTTGGGAAAGAGACTTTAGATGTGATCGATCAGAAGTCAGAAAGGCTTCTTGATATTGAGGGAATAGGAGAAAAACGGGTTCAAAAAATTGCCGAGTGTTGGGAAGAACAAAAATCCATCCGCAAGGTGATGATCTTTTTGCAGTCTCATGAAGTGAGGATTTCCTTTGCCTATAAGATTTTTAAAACCTACGGTGAAGAGAGCATTGAAAAGGTTCAGGAAAACCCTTACCTTCTAGCAAAGGAGATCCATGGGATTGGTTTTAAAACAGCAGATAGCTTAGCAAAGAAACTGGGGATCGCAGAAGACTCCCCTCTTAGGGTTTAGGCTGGGATTGAGCATGCGCTTTGGGAGCTCAGTTTGGAGGGAAATACATGCTATCCTGAAGCAGAGCTCCTTGTTGAAGCAGCAAAAATGCTGGATGTCCCTGAAGAGCTCATTAAAGAAGGGCTTAAAGTTCTAGAAGTAGATCGCCATATTGTCAGGGAAGAGATGGACGGCGCTTTCTATATTTGGATCGCTCCCCTTTATGCTTCTAAAAGGGAATCGTCAAAGAAATCAAGCGTCTCACTCACTGCCCTTGCTTGATTCGAAACATTGACCAAGACAAAGCTATCCATTGGGCAGAAGCTTCTTTAAAAATGACATTTGCAGAGGAACAGAAAGAAGCCATCAAAAAGAGCTTTTCAGGATGTGTTCACATCATCACAGGAGGCCCAGGAACAGGGAAAAACACCATTACTAAAGCGATTCTTCTAATCACTGAAAGGTTAACCGATAAGATCATCCTGGCTGCTCCTACAGGCAGAGCTGCTAAAAGGATGACAGAAATTACCGGGAAAAAAGCTTTTACCATCCATAGTTTACTTGAGTTTGACTTTAAAAAGGAGGGTTTAAGAAAAATCGGGACTATCCTTTGAATGCTAAGCTGCTCATTGTTAATGAAGCGAGTATGATCGATACCCAATTGATGTATGCTCTTTTGCAGGCTGTCTCTCA
>JAKQGT010000019.1 GCA_029556005.1 Chlamydiota bacterium
GTCTGAGTTTAGAAGAGCTTAGAAGTCAAACAGCCCCTTCAACTATGGCTCAAAGAACAGGGCAGGCTCTTTTGACTGGAGTCAAGGCTCCCTTTCAAGCAGTTGCCCATCCGCTAGTTACAGGAGGGAAAGTCTTGAGCGCAGTTGCCCATCCCCTACAAACCCTCAGTTCTGTAGGAGAAAACATCTCCTGGTGGTGGAGAGGCGATCCAGTAAAGAGCGAGGAGTAGCCCAGGAAAGCCCAAAACGTACACCTGGGGGGACAAGCGGGGTCTTATCAAGTAGAGAAGGGAGGAGAGAAGAGGTCTCTCCTCATGGATCTCCACGAGAGGACGAAATCGTGACTGTGGTAGAAACAGCCCCCATAAATCTTGAAAAAGAGATGGGAGCGCGGTATCAGCAGCTGGAGCGCTTGGTTAGGGATGGAAGCATCCCCGACTGGGAAAGCATCCGCTCTACCTATAAAACTCAGGAAGTAGCTCAACATATTCTTCAAGAGCTTCAGAAGGATCAAGCCCATCTTGAAAGCCATCATTTAAGCAAGCTTAAGGAGATCATCACCCAGTACCAAGCTAACAGCGATTACCTTGGCACAACGAATGCCAATCGCTTGTGGTACGTAGAAAGCAAGTTACGACGCGAAGCTCATTAACCTGAGTTTTGAATTCAATTTGCTCTTGTGTTTCATAATCAAGCTCTTTATGCCGGTAGACTCGTTTTATAGAAGCGGAATGAGGAATAATACCCACTCTGCTAACATCCTGAGAAAGAGCTCTACCCCTCCCTTATTAGAGGAAGAAAGCTTAGTAGCTCTGGGAGTTGCCGCAGGAGCAGGAGCCTTTTACGTTGGGATTGGTGATTTTAAAGCCTGAGCCCATAAGCCCTTCTAGGTAGTCGATTTGACAGCCCATGAGGCGGGGAAGGGCCTTTTGATTCACGTGGATTTCGATTCCATGAGAATGGAAAACCTGATCCTCTTTTTTAGCCTTTTCTGAAAAGTCAAGGAGATACTCAAATCCCCCACAGCCACCGGGCTTATCAGCAAAACGGAGAGCCCATCCTGTTTTCTTCTCTTCTGCAAGGACCTGTTTAAACTTCTCTGCAGCCCGTTTAGTAAGGCTAATGGTTGTCCCATCCACCTCTTCAGCTACGATCTCGTTTAAACGGCGGACGAGAGAGGCGATCTCTTGTTCTTCGAACCCATGACTAAGCATCCCCACTTCTAGGGTCTCCCAGGTAGCCGCCTGGCATCCGACGCAGTGGAGGCCGGCATTGGTCATCTCTTGGGCTAAGCGCTGACTCTTTTGGGGGTGTTTGGCAAAGATCTCGTCGATGGTGGTCTCTTTTGTGATGGGGCTATTAGTACTCAATTTTTACACTCCCGTGTTGAATTCTGCATTGGCAGGCTAGGCGTTCTTCTGTGGTTTCTCCTAAAAAGTCTAACTCTTCTTGTGTCATGGGGGATAGGTTTTCGTGTCCCTCTTTTACTTCAATCACGCAGGTGCCACACACGCCTTCTGTGCAGGCAAAGGGAACCCCTGCTTCTTCACAAGCATCCTTGATGGGTGAGCCATCCTCTAGCTCGATCTCTTCGTTGTCGCTTAGCTGCAATTTCGCCATAGTTACCTTTTTATACTCAAACAATTTCAAAATTTAGATTTTCGGCTGCGCCAAAGCACCGTAATTTGCCGATTTTAAGTGACCTCATATTTCTAATATGTGGTCACTTAAAATCGACGAATTCCGAAAGCTTTTGCATTAGCCCAAAACCAATTTTTGAAGTTGTTTGAGTATAGGTTTCGAGAATCATTAAACCAAATGAAATGGGTAAAAATCAAGAGAGAAAACTTTCCGATAGTTTTTTTTGGCGCGATTCACTTAAATGCGCCACAAAAAAATTTTATGCGCCACATAAAGGGTAAAAAGTAAAGGCGGGTAATTAGCCCGCCTTTAACTGAGTGAGAACTATCAAAAAGGGATTTATAAACCTTTATGATGATGCTGTTGGAAATCAAAGGTCCCTTCAGCTAGGAGTTCCTCAGCCGTCGCTTTGAGTGTGGTAATTCCTTCTGGAAAACCAACGTTCATAAGCAATCCATTTAAATAGGTTAGCTCAGTCTCTAGATGGTCTATGCGACTTTCTAATTTTGCGATGGCATGACGGTGCTCATCCTTATTAAGGTTTTTATCCATTTTAAAGCCTCCTGTGCTTATTAAAAATCTATTAGTATATTCTTCTATTATATGACGATTTGCTCATTATCACAATTAAAAAAGCCTCAAACAGTCTTGTTTTATAATAGAATTATATAATTAAATATTAATTATTATAAGTGTTTATATAGTAATGATTTGATTTATTGTTATTAATTACATTTTGTAGTATTATTTACAATTAATTAGGAAGAATAAAAACTAATTTGTTTGGGGATAGGCATATGTCACTACGGGAAGTTACAGATTCAAATAAAAATTTACCATTAAATTCTGGGGGAATAGAGAGTCTTTACCCCACACTAGAAGTCTCAGAGATACCACAGAAAGGGCTGTACCCCTCTCTCAAGGATCTAAATAAAATTGATCCCGTCGAGTATGTCATTGCTCCTGTGATCATCAAGATCCAAGAACCCCCAGAAAAGATCGAGGAAGAAACAAGCCCCTATTCACAACCTGTGAGCGCTTCAAGAGGGTTTTCTGGGCTCTTTAGCTGGTTTTCCTCTCCTAAAACCCCACAACCCCATATTGAATGGGGAAAAGGGGGTAACCCTACTCAAAAGGATTTTATCGAGACGGGAGAGCTCTACTACGGCCCCCGGATCATCTATATTCCGGAAACGACAAATAAAACTCAGTTTACTCGCCTCTGTCAAGAACTTGAAGAGGTTCATGGGCGTTATATGGATGTTTTTAATCGGGTAGCTACTTTATTTTCTCAAAAAGTGAGCACAAAACCCCTAAGCGAGAGAATCACGGAATATAATGGGGTGATTAAAGAGGCTGCAGCGCCTTTTAAGACTTTGAACAAAAGACGACAAGTCGAGCGGGATTTAAGAGGGTTTTTCTTAAATCACTTAATTGAAGATGAAGGACAGAAAGTCACCACAAAAAGGGAAGTGGACGCCCTGATTCAAGAAACCCTCCTTCCGTTTGCAGAAACGGGAGATCCTCAACACCCCTTCGCCTCTGTTTTAAGACCCCATACGGGCATTCAGTATGTGACGCTAGGTAGAGAAGAGCAAAGGCCCGCTCTTTTTCAGATTCCTGATCTTGAAAAAGAAAAAGCAAAAGTAGAAAATAAGATCCGCTCTCAAATTTTTGTCG
>JAKQGT010000040.1 GCA_029556005.1 Chlamydiota bacterium
CTCCCCTCACTTTTCCCTATAACTTGATTTCTAATCCCCTTCCCCTCTTCTTGCATGGATGGTTTAACCCTGCTTGTCGCCAAAGACTCCAAACACTCATTGAAAAACACAACGTCCAAACCATTGTCGAACTGGGGAGCTGGCTGGGACAATCGACCCTCTTTATGGCCTCTTTGCTTCCCGACAGTGGAAAGCTTTACGCAGTCGATCACTGGGAAGGCCCCGAAGACTTACAAATCCCTTGCGTCTATAAACAGTTCCTTTCCAATGTCATCCATGCACAGCTTACCCATAAAATCGTCCCGCTACGTACCACGACTCAAGAGGCCTCAAAAGATTTTGAAAGCCGTGTGGACCTGATCTATATTGATGCCTGCCACGAAGAAGAAGCCGTCTATCAAGACCTTAGGGACTGGTTCCCCATAGCAAAAAAATGGGGATCTATTCTATGCGGTGATGATTTTTACTGGAAAAAAGAAAAAGGGTACCCCGTTCAAAAAGCCCTAAAGCGCTTTTGCAGAGAAGAAAATCTCACTTACGTGAATACGGATGTCTTCTGGGAGATCATTAGGTGAGTCGTTATTGAACCCGCATCACAACGAGGGTGAGATCATCGTACTGAGAACACCCATCCGCGAATCGGGCAACCTCTTCAATAATATCATCCACAATGCGTTGGGGACGGAGTCTACTTTTCTCTCGTAGAAGAGCCATCAGCTTTTCTTCGCCAAAGAGTTCTTGTTGATCATTATGGGCTTCTACAACTCCATCGGTAAAGAGCAATAAGAGATCTCCTGAATTCACTTTTACCCGCTCTGTATACACCCGATCATAAGGGATCACACCTAAAGCCATTCCAGGGGTGGTCAGCTTTTCGAGCTTCCCCTCTTTTCGCAATAAAAGAGCGGGAAAGTGTCCACAATTGGTATAATGAAACTCTTGTGTTTTAGGGTCAAAAAAAGCAACAAATGCGGTGACAAAAACTCCTGTATCTCCTGTATCTAAACAGAAAAGATTGTTGGTTTCATTCACAATGACTTCTAATTCTTCATGAATCTCTCCATAGCTACGGAGCATGCTGCGGACACTCAACGAATAAAGGCAGGCTGAAATGCCCTTTCCCGACGTATCGGCGATGGAAAGCAACAATTTATCGTTGGCAAGAAAATCATAAAAATCTCCCCCCACCTCTTTTGCAGCAATAAAGCGTGCAGCAATTTCTAGCCCTGGGAAATCGGGCAATTCTTTGGGCAATATGGAGGTTTGGACCTCCTCTCCAATCTTGAGCTCCCTAGCATAGGTCTCTTTTTCTACCCTTTCTTGTTCTGCGTCTTGCATATGATGGGTCAGGGATTCAACCGTTTCATTGAAAATTTCCCCAATCACATTAAACTCAAACCCCATCTTATCGGTAGCAAAGCGCTCTTCTAGATCCCCTTTCCCCACCCGTGTCATCACACGAATCAGCCGTTTTAAAGGTTTAGAAAGACGCGAGGTGAGCCAAATAGCTCCTCCACCCCCTATTAAAACAATCAGCCCCAAAATCACCCCTACTTTGAAAATAAAATAGGGAATATCAACAAAGTTGACCTCCTCAGGAGCCGAAATGAGAAGAGAAAAATTGGTCTGAGGGACACGCTCTTTGATAGAAATAAACCTTTCTTCCTCAAAAGAAAAATGGGAATCATCTCCCTGATAAAGCTGAATCTTCCCCGAAGCATAGCCAAAACGCTCTCCCCTGAGTTTGGAGTCCGTTGAAGTCACCACCCTGCCATCTTCCATTAAAAGGGACGTTGCCGTCGGATAAAGGACCTCACTTTCTACAGGAAAATTTTTCAAAAACAGGTCGAGAGAAAAGGCGGTGATCCACCCTTCGCTTCCATCATTGGCAAAGCGGGATAAATAAAAGGTCGTCCCCTTAGGATCGACAACAAGATAGATCTCTTTTTGAGAAGCTTCTTTTAAGAAGGTAAAGTTCTTTCCCACCACCCCTTTATCAGAAGAAAGATCGCACACAAAGTATCCCCCTTGAGCTTTATGCACATGGAAGAGAGCTGAAACCCCTTCCCGTTTTGCTAACTCTTCTAAATAGCTCTCAGGATTTTCTATATTGCGCAGCAAATAAGCCATCCCTGATAAAAAATCTCTCTCTTGCTCAATGAGAACGGAAATCGTCTCCACTTTTTTTCCCATCAAGATGCCTAGAGTAAAAAGATTATTTTCAGACTTTACCCGGACATCTTCTGTGTAAATCAAAAAACTCAGAAAGAGGAGAGGAACGACTAAAAAAATCATTGCTATGAGCAAAATACGGGAGGCCAAAGAGCCCCTGATTTGACGAATTTTTTCCTTTTTGTTCTTGCTCATGCTATAATAGTTATAAAAAGTTCTATGATTGTTATGTATACAAAAGAAATTACCAGTTTACAACATCCCATTGTCAAACACCTCGTCAAACTCCGAAAAAACCGGGAGTATCGTGAGGAAAAAGGGACCCTTTTGTTAGAGGGGAAAAAAATGGTGGAAGAGTATCAAGGTCCCATCGAAACCCTTCTCACCACACACCCCTCCTCCCTGCAAGCAAAAAATCACTACCTCATCACTCCAGCCATTTTAGAAAAAATCTCCGGTTCCTCTACTCCCGAACCTTATCTTGCCGAAGTCCCCCTTCCTCCTTTTCAATCCTTAAAGGGAAAAACCTGTCTCTTAGCCCTTGATGAAATCCGGGATCCGGGAAACTTAGGAACCCTTCTTAGAACATCCCTAGCTTTGGGATTTGAAGGGGTTTTTCTGACCGAAGGATGCGCAGATCCATATGGAGATAAAGCGCTACGTGCTGCCAAAGGAGCCACCTTTCATTTACCCCTGCAAAAAGGAACTGTTCACGCGCTCTCTCTCTTCATTCAAGAAAGTGGTCTTACTCCCTATGTTGCCGATCCCCAAGGAACGCCCCATCCTTCCTTTACCTCTCCCCTTATTCTGATCCTAGGAAACGAAGCCCATGGCCCCTCCGCACCCATAAAAAAACAGGGAACGCTCCTCTCCATTCCCCTCTCTGCACAAACAGAATCCTTGAATGTTGCGGTCGCAGGTGGCATTCTGATGCATAAGATTAGAGAAATATTATGTCAAAGTTCGACGACTACCTAGATTTTGAAGAAGACTACCAACCCCGGGGAAAAAGAGAGAGCCGTAAAGAGCGGCGGGAATCCCAAACACGTGATCGTTCAAAATACAAAAAAACCGACCAAGACCAAAGACGCGAACACCTAAAAGCAGAAGAGCCTCCCTTAGGGGGAAATTATAAAAGGGGGCGTGTCTTAAGTATTTCGCCAGAAATCATCACCGTCGCTGCCGAACACCAAAACTATATCTGCACC
>JAKQGT010000055.1 GCA_029556005.1 Chlamydiota bacterium
AGAGTTTCTGTGGTGGCGCACGGTTATGGATGATTTGGAGTATGGATTAAAAAACAATGCTATCATTGCTGACCCGAATAACTTCCCTCAAGGTCAGGCATTTAGCTTTACAGTCCGCGAACCCGATTTTCAGTTTGATCCCGGATTTCGTTTTGCAGCAGGTTATGATTTTGGGAGAGATAATTGGGATGTTTTCCTCAGATGGACTCGCCTTTATACCCAGGCCTCAGACAGTGTTGATCAAGGAAGTGGAAATGACATTCTGATCCCTATTCGCGTTGAAACACTCTCTATCACTCAAAATTTGGGAGGGGTGGCTTTGAGTCCTTATGGAAAGGTCAATTGGGATTTTCATTTTAACTCACTAGACTTTGAAATGGGATATGACTATTTTTTTAGCCACCGCTTTTCTGTCCGTCCCCATATGGGGATCAAAGCAGCTTGGTTAGATATGAATTATCGAGTCAAGTATCTTGAAGCTTTAGTCGTCTCTGCCGGTGATATTGAAACGATGGATGGAAAAGGAGACAGCGATTATTGGGCTGTGGGTCCCCGCTTTGGAATTGATAGCTATCTTCATATTGGTTGGGGATTTAGTATTTATGGACAAATTTCTGGATCCCTTCTTTATGGACGATATGATACTAAGTACGATCAATCGGTTGTTTCTACGGTTCCTGGAAATGGTATCGTAGTCGATTTTGATATCAAGCAAGATGATTTTTATCGGTTGCGTTCGAATTTGCAAATGGCTCTAGGTGTAGAATGGGCCTATTGTTATGCGGGAAATTATCTCTTTGCTCTTCATCTGGGGTGGGAGACACAATATTGGTGGAACCAACTTGAAATGCCCTTCTTCGGTTATTTTCAACCCGACGGAGACCTAACATTAAGTGGCCTTACAGCAGGAGCTCGTTTTGATTTCTAATTATAATCAAATAGATAAAACCTTTGGAGGTTGCTAATGAAAAATTTTATCCTTTCAGTAGGAACGCTAACCTGTATGGTATCTACAGGATTTAGCGAAGGGTATCGTATCAATTCACAATCTCCTGAGGATCAGGGAATCCCCCCTAATCGAGAGATTGTGATTAACTCAACGCAAGGATGTCTCTCTCAAGGGGCCTTTATTGAAGGAGAGTTTCTATGGTGGCGTGCTCAAGTCGATGATATTGACTATGCGCTGCAGTCAAAAGAACCGCTCCCTATTTTCACCCCCTTTCCAGCGATCATTGATACCCAAAAGATTGGACCTGATTTTAATTATGAACCGGGGGTGAGAGTATCTGCGGGGTATGATTTTGGGAGAGACAATTGGGATCTTTTTTTACGGTGGACCTATCACTATACAAAAGCGACCCATCATGTCAATAGTCTTCCTAATGCTGCTGATATCAATGTTTATTCTCAAACGCAATTTCTCTTTGCAACACGCGTTGAGGCCCTTTCTATAGGAAATCCTAATTTTGAAAATCTGATTATTTCATCAGGGGGAGATGTAGAGTGGCAACTCCGGTTTAACGCTCTAGATTTCGAGATGGGATATGACTATTTTTTTAGCAAGCGCTTTTCCGTTAGACCTCATATGGGAATCAAAGCAGCCTGGATGCAGATGCATTATAACGTGAAATATGATCCTGCAGGGATTGTTCACCTAATTCAAACGGATAATTTTGCAAATATCTCAGGACGCTCCTCAAGCGATTACTGGGGCGTAGGTCCCCGCTTTGGGATAGATGGATATCTTCATATAGGTTGGGGCTTTAGCCTTTATGGCTTGATCTCCAGTGCCGCTCTTTATGGAGAATATGATGCAAAATACCGAATCCTCAATGACAACTTAACTAATGCGACGCTTGATAGTGATATCACGGTTAAGGATGACTATTATCGTTTAAGAGTCATGAGCCAGCTAGCTTTGGGTCTGGAATGGGCCTGGTGTTTTTCTCGAGACTATTTATTGGCCTTTAATATTGGCTGGGAAACGCAATACTGGTGGAATCAACTCGAACTTCCCTTCTTCAGCTACTTCCAACCTGATGGAGATCTCACATTTAGTGGACTCGATGTCGGAGCTCGCTTTGATTTTTAAAAGATATTGATCTTATTCTCCTAAAAAAACCCTAGGACGCCCTAGGGTTTTTTTTTAAATCAAAAAAAGATTGCAATAAATCCATCAATAGAAAAGAGTGAAGTTTACTTTGGAAAATTTTTGAGTTTTACTAAGGAGGCTCTGCATGAAATTTTTCTCCCTGATTTCTAGTGCAGCAGCATTAACAATGCTCTCTGCAAGCGGTTTTTGCGAAAACCAGATGACCGATCTGGAATCTCGTGTTTCCGGTATGGAAAAAACAAAGTCCTCATCGGTTATTACTTATTCTAATACAAGTAATGGTCAATCTTCTCAAATGAGAATGGATGATCATGAGCGTCGGCTTCAGAACTTAGAGTACCAAAATGGCTCAAGCAGTTCTACGCAACAGATGCAAAAAAACGTTCTCACCACAGCCCGTGGCTGTCCGGGAACAAATGGCCCCTATTTTGATGTCGAATTTCTCTGGCTTCGTGCTGTAGAAGACGAGTTAAATTATGGGTGGAAAGGGACCCAGGAAGATGATGCTAGTCTTATCAGTGCAAAAGCTCTTGATCAAGACTGGGAATTCGATCCTGGTTTTCGTGTAGGTTTGGGTTATAATTTTGATTATGATGATTGGGACCTCCATGCTTACTATACATGGCTTTATAGTTATCCCAACACATCAGCCTCTATTCCTCCACAACCGATTAATGGGCCGGATGACGAGTTTATTGTTGGTCTATTTGCTCTGCAACCCGTTAATCAAGGATCCCTTGTATTCGAGTTGTTTGAGAATGTAAATAGTAGCTGGCAATTGCAGTTTAATGCCTGGGATTTAGAACTGGGTCGCAATTATTTTGTGGGCAAGGGTCTTGCTTTGCAACCTGTAGTAGGTTTGAAAGGAGCGCTCATTAGACAGCATTTAAATGTCCATTATACGACAACCAATACGAGTTTTACGTTTGCAGATATTTATGTAAGATGTAAATCGCGTTACTGGGGTGTGGGGCCAAAAGTTGGAGTTTTTGGTTCTTGGGACCTTGGTTATGGCTTTAGCATCAATGGAGATGTTCATGGAGCATTGCTCTATGGTGAGTTTACAACGCGTTTTAGTCAAAATGGTATTCAAACAGATGGCGATCTTTTCAATCTACGTTTGACAGATAACTCTTATCGGTTACGTCCTATGGCCTATTTAAATCTAGGCCTAGAGTGGGGACGTTGCTTCTGGGAGTGGATGTTTTTCAGCTTCCATGTGGGCTGGGAATGCCAATACTGGTGGGATCAAATGGAGTTCACATCCTTTAAGGACATTACTCCAGAAGGAGCTCTATCTTTAACAGGACTGAATGCGGGATTCCGCTTCGACTTTTAGTTTGAGTTAGGTTTAGCCTAAATAAAAAAAACCAAGACAGAAACCTGTCTTGGTTTTTCTATTTGCATAAAATGCATTTGGTATGAGATCACGGGTAAAACAACTTTTTTTAGGAATACTGTATGAAATATTATGCTGCAATTTTATCTGGAATGGTTGCTTTATGCCATGTACATGGATTTTGCGATAATGAGCACGAAGCCCGCATTCAAAATTTAGAAAGTAGTTGTCCCGGACAAATCAACTCAAATGGAGTCCCTCATTCTGTTCATGGATGTATGTCCGGATTTTCTATCGAAGGGGAATTTTTATGGTGGCGGGCTCATTTAGATAGTTTGGATTATGCAGCCACTGTCAACGTCCCCATATTATCACCAGCGACTGAGGCTTTTGGGTATTATCATGAACCTAACTTTGAATACGATCCTGGGGTTCGTATCTCTCTAGGATATGATTTTGGGCGGAGTAATTGGGATATCTTTTTAAGATGGAGCTACCACTATACAGATCCAACGGGGAGCGTCAGTGTTAATCCTGCTACAGGAAGTTTAGCTCCGATTCGAGACTATATTATCCCTTCAGGAAACATCGCGATTACTTTTGCAGATGCAGCGCATGTCAAATGGCAAAACCGGATAAATGTGATCGATTTTGAAATGGGATATGACTATTTCTATAGTAAGCGCTATTCGATCCGTCCCTATATGGGGATTAAAGCGGCTTGGATTGATATGGAGTATCGTACGAATTTAACAAATGTGACTGCGATTGCTCCTAATCCAAATATTGGAGATGTATTGATCAAAACAGCGTCAGATTATTGGGGGGTTGGTCCTGGGATCGGAATGAATGGATACCTTCATATTGGTTGGGGGTTTTCTCTTTATGGAACGGTTTCGGGAGCTCTTCTTTATGGGCAATATGATACAAGTTTCCATCAGGCCCTAACAAGCGATTTAATTCCCAACATTACGCTCCGTTTAGATAACTATTTTCGCCAAAGAGCGATGGCTCAGATTATTCTAGGGTGTGAGTGGGCCTGGTGTTTTTCTGGAAATTACTTGCTAGCTCTTCATATAGGTTGGGAAGGGCAATACTGGTGGAACCAAAACCAGTTTCGCTATGTCCATGACGTAGAATTATCGGGAGATCTGACTTTTAGTGGGATTGACGCAGGCATTCGCTTTGATTTTTAAGAACGAGAGCTTTTGAAGTAAATCTCGAGCCCAAGAGGAAACTCTTGGGCTTTTTTTTCTTCTAAAGTATAATGGGGCTCAAGTGATTAATGTGAGGTAATCGTATGAACCAGATGACAATTATGGGCCATTTAGGCTCCGATCCTGAGGTGCGTTTTACATCCTCTGGGCAGAAAGTGACAACGCTCCGGGTGGCAGCTAACCAAAGACGAGGGGGAAAAGACGAAACCTTCTGGTGGCGTATCACCATTTGGGGTGAGCAATTTGATAAGATCATGCCTTACTTTAAAAAAGGAAGTGCGATTATCGTCAGTGGCGAGATGCTCAAACCAGAAATCTATACTAATCGCGATGGGCAACCCCAAGTCTCCCTCAATTTAGTTGCATATCATATCGCTTTCCCACCTTTTGGTAGGAAAGAAGAGGGAGGATCTCATGCTCAGCAAAATTATGAGCCCTCGGGGCACATGCAGCAAGGGCAAGGAGATTCTCATCACGAGGAGTCAGAAAGTTCCGCATTTGCAGAGGATGAAATTCCCTTTTAATGTTTGCTGTTGCTCAAAATTATTCTAAACGCCCCAAGGCTGATTTGATTGTCGTTCCCTTTTTTCAAGGGAAAAAAGAGGCTGAACCATCCGTCAATCTTCCTGAATTGAAAGGGGACATCACCCCAGTCCTTAAGGCAGGAGATTTTACGGGGAAAGAGGGATCCACCCTTCTTGCCTATCTGAGCGGTAAGACGGAGAAAAGGATCTTGTTTCTCGGCTTAGGAGAAGAGAAGTCATGCACTCTAGAAACGCTTCGTCGGAGTTTTGGGGCTGCGATGAAGCGGTGTCAAAATAAAAAGTGGCCACACATCAATCTCATCCTTCCCCAATGTAAAAAATTTGCCATTGCAGAAGTGACACGCGCTGTCTCTGAGGGGGTGGGACTATGCGCCTATGTCTTTGAAGAGTGGAAGGCGAAGAAAGAGCTCTACCATGTCAAAAAAATCACTTTGGTGGGGGCAAAAGATCCCCAAATTCTCAAAAAAACCGAAGGGATCCTTTCCGGTGTCAACCTATCCCGTGATCTGATCAACCGAAACGCTCTTGATATCACCCCACAAGC
>JAKQGT010000067.1 GCA_029556005.1 Chlamydiota bacterium
GCAATCTGTGACCCTTTCTTACCCAAGCTATCCCATCAATCAAAAGGATTTGACCGAAAGAGTCTATAATCATTTGATCCTTGAGATTAAGATGCATATGAAAAATCGTCACATCCAAAAAGTGACCCCTGAGCTGATTCAAAAAATCTTAGCCCATCGAGGAAAAAAGACTTTAGCTTATGAGTCTACCTATTTGGAAGGTTCAGACCACATGCTGACACTCCATCTATTAAAGGCTATGGCCAAGAGTTTGGATGCCCACACAGGGTATTATAGTCCCCGAGAGGCCTATGATATCCGGGCTAGCCTTAAGAAGCAGTTTTCAGGGGTGGGAGTGGTTCTCCGTGAGGATTTTGATGGGGTTTTTGTATCCGACCTTGTGGAAGGGGGGCCAGCTGACAGGTCAGGTAAGATCGCAGTAGGGGATATTTTAGTCTCTGTTGATCATCAAGATCTAGAAAATACGACCTTCGAACAACTGCTAGAGGTTCTAAAAGGGAAAGAGGGGGCCAAAGTAACCCTTGGAGTGAAAAGGCTGCCCGTTGATCCAGAAGTGATTCATGTCGATCTGATTCGAGAAAAAATTACGATGAATGATGAGAGGTTAAGTCTTTCCGCAGAGCCTTTTGCGGGAGGGATCATTGGAAAAATCGATGTTCCAGCCTTTTATGATAATGGGGGGCAAGTGTCCTTAGATAAAGATTTCAAAGAGGCTCTGAGAGCTCTAAAATCGGAAGGGGATTTAAAAGGACTTGTGTTGGATTTTCGTGAGAACTCTGGAGGATTTTTAACACAAGCGGTCAAAGTCGCCTCTCTCTTTATTCATGGGGGCCTCATTGTGATTTCCAAATATGCTGATGGCGAAGTCAGTTATGCAAGAGATGTCGATGGAAGGCAATATTTTGATGGGCCTCTAGTGATCCTGATTTCAAAAGCTTCCGCATCAGCTGCTGAGATTGTGGCGCAAGCGCTTCAAGACTATGGGGTGGCTCTCATTGTGGGGGATGAACGGTCTTATGGAAAGGGATCGATGCAATACCAAACCCTTACAGATGAGAAGGCTAAAGCTTTTTTTAAAGTGACAGTGGGACGTTATTATACAGCTTCAGGACGCTCTCCCCAAATCCAGGGAGTTCAGGCAGATATTATTGTTCCGACAGCATTTTTCCCCTATAACATTGGAGAAAAGTACCTCGAATTTCCTCTAGCGAATGACCACTTGAGTGGGGATGTCTTCCACTCTCTGATGAATATCAAGCAAGGGTCTTACCGTGACCTTTCACGTTTCGCGGTTCCCTATTTAAAGCCTCGAGAGTCTGAGTGGAGGCAAATGCTTCCCACCCTCAATGCCAATAGCAAAGAGCGACTCGATCATGACCAAAATTTTCAATTTTTTCTCAAAGTGGGGAATGGGTATCGTCCCAAGCGCTCTCCCAACCAATCCCGTCGGGAATTTAGACAAGAAAACTACGGAACCGATGATCTTCAGATCAAGGAAGCGGTAGAAATTATCAAGGATATGATCCTTCTGAATCAACCCTTGGCGCCAGGACTTACGCATTAAGATTTCTTAATTCAAATTTCCGAGGAATCTCTTCTTTTAGCCTCCTTTGCTGCAAAAATAATTGCATAAAATCTCCTAAAACCCTAAGATTTTTAGTTTTTGCGGCCAGGTAGCTCAGTTGGTAGAGCAGAGGACTGAAAATTCTTGTGTCGCCAGTTCAATTCTGGCTCTGGCCATTTCTTTATCAGATTCAGAAATCCCGTAGTATTGCCGGACTACAAGATTTCCTTAAATAACCCAAAACATAAGGGTCTCATTAGTTTTTGAGGTCTGTTTTGGAGTGTCTATTCCGTCATCATTACGGCATTAGCTTTAACACTCCCTATTAAGTCACTGAATATCAAGTATAAAGATTACATTGTCCACAGACTATTAATCTTATGCACGTTAAAATAGGAGTCAATATGGGCTTTATTCGACAAAGAAATACTAAAAATGGAGCAATCCGATTCCAGACCGAAATTCGCCTCAAAGGGCATAAGACCTTAACCGCAACCTTTGATCGAAAAACCGACGATAAAGATGGATTCAAAAAGTCGAGTCAGAAATACGATGTGGTCGTCATCAACTCTATTCAGAAGGGAAGCGGCATACGCTAAAGGAAGCCATAGAGCGTTATTTCAAAGAACAGCATGTTTCAGTGGTTAAGCGAGGGCATCTTCTTTGC
>JAKQGT010000089.1 GCA_029556005.1 Chlamydiota bacterium
CCTTGTCTCTTGGACAATGTCCTCAAAATGAAGGAAAAAAATCTTCAAGAAAAATCTAAAAAAATCCCCTTAAATGGATTAGTGGGATAGGTTCATAGCCTCTTTTCCATTACAATTTTATCGTAGTAAACTCCTTTGTCATCTTTGAGATATTTTGGATGGCGCCCAAATTGTTTAAAACCCATTCTCTCATACAGGCGAAAAGCAGGATTATTTTCATAGACCTCTAAGTGGAGGACTTCAATCTGATATTGATCTCTTGCCATACGGGTGATCTCATTGAGCAAAAGGGTCCCAATGCCTTGCCCCCGCATCTTCTCATCCACGATGATGACAAAGAGGCATTGGTGCTTCATTTTTTCAATATCATTGATGTAAAGATTAGCGGCCCCACACGGTTTCTTTTTGTAGAGAGCCGTGATCGAATACCCTTTTTTGATATAGAGGAGCCAGATGCGCACCGCATCTTCCACCTCCCGTTGATTAATCATGGGAAACCCATCGAGTACCCCCTTTTGCAAGAGCCACTCCTGTAAATAGGGAGCATCTTTTTCCGTTGTTTTTCGCAGCGTGATTAAGGGCTTACTTCCCATGAACTATCTCATACAAATTGGATTTCATAAATAATGCGGGCCAAATAGTGGCCATCCTTTTCTTTAATAAAATGCTCTTGCCTGTAAACCTCTTGATACCCTTCCTTTTCCAAAATAGGAATACCAGGACATCCTTCGTAAAGTTCGCAATGCATTTTTTCAAAACGAAAATAACTCTTTCCCAAGTGGGTAATATTCCGGACAATCGAAGTTCCCACCCCTTGCCCCGTATACTCTGGATTCACAATAAAATAGAGAAGTGCGTGGTGGATCACTTTACGATAAGGCATCAAGAAGAGGGTCCCAATCGCCACCGGTTGATTTTTATATTGAGCCGTGAGACTAGCTCCATATTTCGAAAACCCAATCCAATTTTTGGCAACATCTTCAAGATCTTTCGGGGTAGAAATAGGATACCAACGTTGAACCTCTGGATCCTCTAACCATTTCATCAAGAAGGGTAAATCCCCCTGATTCGAGTACCGAATGTCATAATCGCTTTGATCTGGCAGTTTTTCCATCTTATCCAAACTCTTTTAGGTAAGCATTGACAAATCCATCAAGCTCACCATCCATCACCTCTTGAATATTCCCCTCTTCATACTTCGTACGGGTATCTTTGACAAGGGTATAGGGTTGGAAAACATAATTCCGGATTTGCGATCCCCAGGCAATCTCTTTCTTTTCTCCTTCGATTTTTCTCAAGGCTTCTTCGCGCTCAATCACCTCTTTTTCATAGAGCTTTGAACGGAGCATTTTAAAACAGGTTTCCTTATTCTGCAACTGACTACGCTCCCCTTGACAACTGACGACAATCCCTGAAGGGAGATGGGTAATGCGGACAGCGGAATCGGTGGTATTGACATGCTGTCCTCCTGCACCTGATGAGCGAAACGTATCGATACGGATCTCATCGGGCTTGATTTCAATCGCAATATCATCTTCGATTTCTGGGGTCACTTCTACAGAAGCAAAGCTCGTATGGCGGCGAGCATTACTATCGAAGGGGGAGATGCGCACCAACCGGTGTACCCCTTTCTCAGCTTTACAATACCCATAAGCAAACGAACCCGTAATCCGAAAAGTTGCGTTTTTGATCCCTGCAACCTCTCCAGCTAAGAGCTCTACGGTTTCCATTTTCCACCCTCTTTTTGCAGCCCATTTCTGATACATCCGAGAGAGCATTTGAGCCCAATCGCACGATTCGGTCCCCCCCGCACCTGCATTGATGCTGATATAGCAGTTCCTGCTATCCAGCTCCCCAGAAAGCATTTTTTTGATTTCGAGATCTTCCAAATTTTGTTCGATCGCTTTGAGCTCTGCTACCAGATCCTCGTAGAGATCCTCCCCTTCTTCGACCTCTTCAAGTAAAGATTTAGCATCTTCAAAACGTTTTTTTACATCACGGTAGGGAAGGGTCCACCCTTTAAGAAGATTACACTCGCTAATAATTTTTTGAGCCGCTGCATTATCCGACCAAAAATCCCCCTCTTCCATCTTTTTTTCGAGGAGAGCGACCTTTTTTTCCTTATCCTCTAAGTCAAAGATACCTCCACATATGAAGGAGGCGGCTATCGATATCTTTCAGTCTACTACGTGTTTCGTCGTTCATCGTTCTCATGCTCTCAAAAAATTGAAAACCTCATATTCTGCCATAGAATCTAAGAAAAATCAAATGTTACCCATGTCAATTTTTTTTATAAAAAACATCCTTAATTTAGCCTTTACATAAATGGCTATCTCTATATAATCTTTCTGATCAAAAACATAACGGAAGAGCACTCTCTTCAAAAAATTTATCTTTACGGAGGATAATATGACAGCAGCAGCAGGTGGAATCTTCCAAACCTTCGCTAACGGTTGGAATGCTTTTACTCTCAATGTCTCAAGGACTTACAATGCAACCTGTGACTTAACTCGCGCCGGGTGGCAAAGACTCATGCAGTTCGAAGCTGTTCAAAAAACAGTGAACCTCGCATCCCCTTACATCAATAAAGGGACCGATTTATGTAAAGCATACTATCCAAATGCTTTTAAATTTCAGTGGAGCACAGGAACAGCTGTGACAACAACGATTGGCCTATTTGTTGTCGGTGGAATTCTAAAAGCACGTCAAAGCGAAGAGAGCAAGCTCGATGAACAGATTAGCACTCTTGAAGCAAAAAGAACGATGCTAGAGAATAGAGCACCCAAAGAGCACCTTACTGTGGGTGAAGCACTCCTTCTTACAAGT
>JAKQGT010000107.1 GCA_029556005.1 Chlamydiota bacterium
CTCTCTCCCTCTTTCTCAAGAAGTCCATCGCCATATTGAGACCTTTGCAAAAAGAGTGCACGTGACCCACCTCGATCACTCAGAATCTGTTGAAACATGGACACTCTCAGGTGTTCCTCCTTTTATTTGCATCGAAGGGAGATGGAATCAGGCCCCAGAGTCCCATCAGATGCCAATTGATTGGGACGCTATGATCCGCTCAAATATTCTCCAAAAACAAGATGCATTTGCTTTGCAACTCATCCACCCTAGATGGAAACATATCCCCCAAAACCCTGTTATGAGAGGGATGAGTTACAAGCTCTCTCAAGTCGGATTTGAGCTTTGGGTGCATGAAAAAAATACAAATGCTCTAGGAAATGCCCAGCAAGAAACTCAAGAGCAGATCACCCATCTGCAAGACATGATGACCTTCATTAAGCGTTTTGAAGAGGCCTCTTTTACTTTTCATACAACAGGGGAAACGCTCCCTCAAGGAAGAGGGGGAATCAATATGCAAAAATTAGAGGCTTGGGGAAACCTGTCGCAGCAAATTCCCTTCCCTATGGAAGTGAATTCCTATGAGGATATCCCCACTTTAGTACGAGAATTTAGAATTCCACGCAATCGAACCCCTGAAAAAGAAGGGCAACTGATTGACCGTTTCCGCACCTTTTTTCAAAACCTCCCCAGTGAACTCCATTTCGCATGCGACTATCCCCTCTATGAACAATTTACTCAGGCTCAGCAAGCCTTTCAAGCTGCAGGCAATAGCCTTGTGCGCACTCCTGAAGGGTATATCGAAACAGATACCTTAAACGATTGGCTCCTACTCCTGAAGCGAGCAGCCTACTACTCTCCTCCCACACCAGAGCTGAATAGACTCATCCAAAGCACTGAGACCTATTTCACAAGAAAAAACCAACTCAGAAATGCTCCTGAACCACAAAAAAGCCTTCTTAGAGAAAGAAACCGCCTCTTAGAACCTCTCCTTCAAGAACGCTTTGGAGTTTTTTTCAACCAGTACCGAGGAGAAATTTTAGGGCGGGGCAGGTTTGGCCAAGATATCCTTCTAGAGATAAAGAGGCTACAAGAAAAACAGACTCTGCAACAACGAAGACTCCCCTTCTACACTTTTTGTGAACAAGGGGGAGGCGATTTTGCTCATTCCGGCCTCCTCCTCCTCCCCGATGGGACACTCGATCCTGAAAAACTACAGGATTGCTTAGAAGTTGCTCAGCTTAAAAGGTGGGAGGATCCTATATTAAATAGAAGAATCCTGGAAAAAAGTGAACGTTACTTAAGGAATGCTAGTGAACAAGATGCCCTAAGGGCTCCGCTGACTGACGACTATCGTTGGTTATTTACTGACTATATTCCTAACCTAGATCCTGGCGATAAAGAGACCTTTCTTGCCGAACTGGGGCGGTGGGCACAGTGTCCTCGCTCACACACTGAAAGTACTGTTCAAATTCAATGCGAAATCCCGTCATGTGCAAGAGATCACCTCCAACTCATGCGAAAACTTCGCGCCGATCAAACCTTGTGCCTTAGAAGTCTTATCGACTCTCATGTCCTGTCACTCCGCGGTAATGTTCCCCTTCCCCAGCCCTTTTTTGACAAGTTTCAAGCGTTCTATGAAAGGGTGCAAGATTTTGTGCTGCGAAAAGCTCAAGGGTATAAAGTAGATCAATCTTTTGAGTGGGCATTCGATGAAGAGCTCGTCCAAAATCGTGTTCAAGAACGCTCTGATGGAACAGAATACCTCTTTGATCCTTGCATCAGCACAAACTCTCGGGATCTTTTT
>JAKQGT010000112.1 GCA_029556005.1 Chlamydiota bacterium
AATGGTTTTGGCAAGGAGCTCTTCGTCTTGAAGATCGTGGTGAGTATAGGGCTGGAGGGGGTGAGCTAAGAAGCGTTTGATGGGGATTTCGGTGGGATCGCTGTAGGCTTCTAAAAGGGAACGCATGAGGGTGTAACTTGGGGTTTCATTGAGTGCTTCGGTACTTTTGGAGAGGGTGGGAATGGCTTGGGATTCGAGATAGGTTTTCAAGCGAGCTGCTTGGTAACGGTCTTTAACGAGAACAGCAAAGTCAGAGAATTGAAAATGGTTTGCAGTAAGAGTGTGGATTTCATGGGCAATAAAAGGGAAAAAAGTGGCGCGTTCTATTGCAGGTGAGGGCCAGTTTTTTTCTCGTTTCTTTTCGGTTTCGTAAACGAAAAAATGGACGGGTTGTTTGCGATCGGGAAAGAGGGTGTCTGCTGTTTGGGGATGATTGACGGGATGAAAGGGAAGGGGGATATCGGGAAGGGATAACCAATCAGGCTTTTCTGAAAAAAGGGTATTGAGCTGCTGAATCAGGGCGGGATCGGAGCGGTAGTTGGTATTGAGGTGGGATTTCTGGGGGACGGATTTTTGAGCTTCTAGGTAGGTGTAGATATCAGCATTTCGGAAGGAGTATATGGATTGTTTGGGATCTCCAACAAGGTATAGGGCGGGAAGGGGTTTATCAATAAATAGGGTTTTAAAGATATGCCATTGGAGGGAATCGGTATCTTGAAATTCATCGATAATGGCGGCCCGATACCGGCTACGCACTTTGGATAGAAACAGAGGATGGGTGAGGGATTCTGCCATTTTTTTAAGGATATCATCGGGAGCTAAGATGTCTTTTTTTTGGAGTGCAACGCGGGCGGTTTGGCTACAAGATCGAGCGATGCGGATGAGGGCATGAAGAGGAGAACTAGCGGTTTCAAGGATGGGAAGAAGGGCAGCTTGCAGTTTGTAAAGCGGGGTAGGATCGAGGGTGGTTTTCTTGGGAAGATTTTCTTCGGTAAATAGGGATAACACGCTTTTATCTGAAGCGATCAGAAGATCAAATTCTTCTGCAGAAAGATCAGGCTTTGCAAGGAGCTCTAGTTGGGTTTTCCATGGTTCTTTGATTGCACCGGAGCGATCACAGATTTTATTGAAGGCTGTTACATTTTCTAAGGGAGCGTGGAAATGGTTTTTTAGATAATCCTGATAGGACGTGGTGAAGTCTGGATAGGAGGGAAACTCCCCTTCTTTTTCAGCAAGGGAAAGGATTTTGAGAACGAGGGCCTCTTTATCTTGGCGAAAATGGCGGAGTAGGGAGGCAATTTGTGAGGTGCTATATTCTTCTGGAGTGAGTTTGGTGCGGAGGAAGTCTGTAATGTGCTCTTTGAGGATGTGTCGATAGTCTGATTCTTCTTCGCTGAGAAGACCGAATCCTTGACCGGCCTCGAAAGCATATTCGGTAAGCATGCGGTGACAAAAGCCATGAATGGTGAAGATTTGTGCTTGATCAAGGAGTGCGAAAATTTTCTTTTCCCGCAGGGTGTGACGGATACGGGCTTTGAGTTCTCGAGTGGCCGCGCGGGTGAAGGTTACAATCAGTATTTCATCTAGCATCAATCCTTCTTCAGCAATCAGACGCGCCGTAAGATGTTCGATGGCAAAGGTCTTCCCTGTTCCTGCAGAAGCTTCTAAAAAATGATGCCCTAAGATAGGCGTATTGGGATCAAGAATGTTAAAGGATTGCATAGCTTTCTATTGTACAACTTTACCAATAAGTAGGAAGAGAATTAGGTATATTTTTTTCAACGGAAAGAGGGCCTTGCTAGGGGTTCTATCAGTCACTAAAAGAAGTCCAACAAGACTTTCATGTTTTTTGCAACAGGACCACTAGTTTAGGCAGGGTTAAATATTCTAAATTGAAACGTATCGTATTTAGAATATTTTAGCTCTAAGAGTGCTCCGACTTGTTCTTGAAAGGTTTGCAGGTCAGGATATTCAATCAATCCAACGTTATCATCCATGATGCGGAAAATGCCTTGGTTTTCATCAATTTGAACATTGATGGCATGCCCACCCCCATTTCCCTCTTTTGACATCAAAAACAGAAAAGAAGAAGAATGTTCGCGGGCATAGAAAACCATGCTCTGAGCGAGCAGGCTAAGGGAGGCTAAGCTAGATTCGAGAACCTTCTTGTTCTTTGAAGGCTCTAAGCGAATACCATAATTTTCAGATGTTCCCATTTGCTCTTCCCAGGCTTCTTCTTCAGTCATTGTTTGGTTTGCTACTTGCTGGTAAATGAGTTTTAGTCTTGCATGTAAAGCGCGCGTTTTCTCTGTACTTCCCATTGGTAACGTCTGATAGGCTGCTTTCGGCTTTTGAGAAAGAATTCCAAGACGATTAAAGGAGTTGTTGATGCAAACACCTGTTCCTAAATTTGTGTCTTTTTGGCTCCCTTGACTATAAGGAACTTTAATGTAGGCAAGGTTGTTAAGAAACCATTGATGCATGGGTTTAAATTTTTCGTTGTATATTTGACGAAAACACTCGACAGGATGATTGCCGCTTGTTCCAATTAAATGAGCTAGGTATCCTTCAAAATCTATACTGAATGTATTATTGATTTGTTTAAACTGAATCCGCTCAATAAACTCCCTCTGCAATTGTGCTTTAAAATCTTCAAAGTGATTCGCTGGGTTCATAACGCGGTAGATTGAAAGAAGCTGAGAAAACCTTCCTTGTGAAACCTCGTTATACTTAGTCAGCAGAGTCTCCCATAACTCATAGACCTCTTTAAGTGCCTTATCTTCTCCATATTTTTGAACCATGATCACAATAGAGGGAAAGTTGTGTGGTAAATGTTTGTTTAATGGCGGATTTAGAGGATGAGAGTCAACAAATTGTTTATAGCGCATTCCTATGGCACATTTTTCGATTTGATAAGTAGCAGTTCTGGCAGTGTTATTGAGTGCCTCTAAGGAGTCACCAGACATTTTTAGTTGTGAAATCATTTGTCTTTGTAGCTGTAAAATACTTGGAAATTCCGTCTCATGCTTATAGTTTTGTAGATCTCCTTCGTTAATCCCACAATTTAATCCTAAATGATCGAGAACCATTTGCTCTTCTTTTGAAACCATCAAGGGTTGGGGATTTAGAAGGATTTGAACGGCCTTTTCCAAAGCTTCAAAATCTGAAGTTATTCCATCTGGGTATTTCGCTTTAATGAGTTGAATCTCTCGAAAAATCTCCTGCACATTTTTATGGAAGTCAGGACAGCTAGGATCTAGTCCAGCTATCAAATGTTTGATCTTTTGAAACCCTCTCTCTTTGCGCTGCTCAAGGGTTTCGGGTTGTCGCATTGTGTCTTTTTTAGAAATCATTGTGCTTTGTTGACTGCTAGAAAAAGAAGCACTTTCAAAATGAGAGCGGGCGCTTAAAAAGCTACTTGATTGTACTTCCTCTTGAATGCCTAAATTTTTTGAAAGTTTTTCCATATGAGGCTTAAAATCGCTGAGGTATCCTGCTTCTTCGAACTTGTCTTGGAGCCTTTTAAATCCTTCATGTAAATGCTTTTGAAAAAACGGGGTAAAGTAGGGCTGGGAGCGAAGTTCTCTTGCTTGGGTTGCCCACCTTTCCAACTTTTTTAAGATTTTTCCTCTTTGAACGGCATCTTGAATGTTCCCAACGGAGACTGGTGCGCCTACAACCATGCGACGGAAAATAGAATTTCTCATTGTTTTTGGAATTTCAAAGGCATTTTCAAATTTTGCAATGACTTCAGGAATGCCTCCATAAGGTTTATGCTCTTCATGGAGAAGCAAGAGTTTTTCATAGAATCTTGCCTTTTCATCAACTGAGAAATGATCGCTTAGATCGATAAGTTGAGAGAC
>JAKQGT010000332.1 GCA_029556005.1 Chlamydiota bacterium
GCACATTCATGGGTGCATTTGGCGGCGCTCCGGGTGGAGATACGATTTTCGATTCTTTTTTTGGTCAAGACTTTGGCGGAGGCCCTCAATACTCCCGACAAGGGGTTAGCAAAAAAGCGCAAATTTCCATTAGCTTTGAAGAAGCTGCTAATGGGGTTGAAAAAGAGATCGCTATTACCACTTACGCAGAATGTACAAAGTGTAAAGGGAATGGAGCGCGCTCCCCCCAAGATATCAAAAACTGCAATACGTGCCACGGAAGTGGCCACCTCCATCAAACACGTGGTTTTTTTAGTATGTCTAGTACATGCCCCCATTGCCACGGTTCGGGAAAAGTCATTGCGGTCCCTTGCACCGAATGCCATGGTGTAGGAAAAGTGAAGAAAAAACAACGTGTTAAGGTCCCCATTCCTGCGGGAATTGATGATGGGATGCGTCTAAAAATGGCAGGCTACGGAGATGCGGGTGAAGCAGGAGGCCCTCCTGGAGATCTTTATGTTTATATCCGTGTCAAACCCCATGACATTTTTACCCGCGAAGGGGATGATCTCATCTTATCCCTCCCTGTGAGCTTAACAGAAGCAGCTCTTGGCTGCAAAAAAGACCTTCCTAGACTGCAATCCAAAAAACCTGTCCGTCTAACCATTCCAGAAGGGACTCAAACCGGAAAAGTTCTCCGCATTAAAGGAGAAGGACTCAAAAACGTTCATGGCCATGGGAAAGGGGATCTCCTTATCAATATCCAAGTTGAAACCCCAGTTAACCTTTCACAAAAACAAAAAGCCTTATTAGAAGAGTTTCAAGAAAGCGAAACCGCTCAAAACTCCCCTCAACGCAAGTCCTTTTTGGATAAACTGAAGGTTTTTTTTTAGTCAGCCTGCGTAGATTGATCTCTAACAGAAAAGTTAAGAGATTGTCTTCGAATTAAAATTATACTCAAACAACTTCAAAAGTTGGTTGGGTATATTTATCTTTTTGCCTTTTTTGATTAATTACGCAGCTCGATCTTGACAACTTTATTCAAGTTGTCGACGATCTCCGCAACCTAATTTCTCTAAAAAAGTCATAAAACTTAAAGAAATTTTAATTCGGAGACAACCTCTACAGCTTGATTTCATACTCTTTTAAAAGGGTCAGAAGGGTATCAAATTCATGAATGTTATAGTCGTAATAGATCGTCTGTATATCAAGCGCCCGTGCAGCCTGTAAGTTTTCTTCTTTGTCATCAATAAACAAAATTTCTTCCGGTTTCAAATCGATTTCCTTCAGCAATATATGATAGATTGCAAGGTCAGGTTTAGCTACTTTTACCTCCCAAGAAAGAATGAGGGGATCGAAAGGATCGAGACGATGGCTCTTTTGATAGACTTCAGAAAGAGAAGCCACTTGATTGGAAAGAAGACCCACCGTGTACCCCTGGGCTTTTAAGGTATCAATGAGGGTAAAAAGCTCTTCATTAAATTCAATTTGTTCCAGATGAAATGTTTGCCATCTCTCCACCCAATTCTCGGGATAGGAAACATTGAGATTAGCGGCAAATGTTTGCCAATATTTCTCTTCCTCACATCCACCCGCTACTAAAGATTCTTGAAAATCTTTTTTGATCTCTCTGAGTACTTCTTCCCCGGAACTTCCGAAAGTATCACAGATGAATTTTAGAGAAGGACTCTTCCCACTTTTAAAACGCATCAAAACATTTCCATAATCGAAAATAAGGGCTTTGATCTCTCCTTGCATCTGAAAAAAGGGAAATAAAGCTAAAAAAAGTCCAAGCAGTTTTTTCATCGATAAATCTCCTAATAAAACCTTCGGATTTTATCAGGAGGGCTTTCAAAAATCAAGCCTATAGTCAGTTTGAAAAATGGAGTGCAAACCATCACAACAAAAAGGCCGTAATGCGTTCACACTACGGCCGGGGACCAGACTTTTCAGTCTGGAAAAAGAAGGGGGAAGTCTATTTGCGAATGGCAAGTGTTACACTTTTCCTTCACTTACCTATTCGTTTATCATGTCCCTATCTTTTTGTCTATTATATTTTTTTTCGGTATGCTAAAATTTTTCGCTTTTTTTTATGAACATCCAGGAAAAGGTCTCCTTTTTTTCTTGATTTCACGGTTTAGGAACCACTCTGGAATATAAGATAAAATGGTGAAAGATCTTTCAACAAATTTTGAAGTTATCACTTTTGATAATAGCGGGTGCAAAGGATATCATCGCATGGGACAACAGAAAGAGCCGCCTAAATCACAGCTTTAGCTATAACTATACGATACCATTGCAGTATCGAGGGGCATTCCGCAAATAAAGCTTTCCCCCACCTTTAACATTCTTACCTGATCCTGTAACCCCAATCTTTCTGCCTCTTCCATAAATAACTGAATCGGCTCTTCTATTTTCTCTTTTCCCGTACGATAAGCGCCCCAATGAATCGGGACAATTTCTTTTGCACCCAATGCCTGAAAGGCTAAAAGGGCTTCTTTATGATCGATATGAACATTCGGTTCTCCTTCAGGAGCAATGGGAAGAAAAGCGACATCGATTGTGCCAAATTGCGCTTTGATTTGCTCAAAAAGTGG
>JAKQGT010000157.1 GCA_029556005.1 Chlamydiota bacterium
TGCACGCGCTATGGTAGGGCTCAACGAGAAAAATCAAGTGATTTACACAGAACTTGTTCCTGAAATCACGACAGAACCCGATTACGCGCGCGCTATAGCGAGTGTCTGACAGCAAAATTCCATGAAGGACTTTTGCGGTCAGGCACTAGATTTGTTTAAAATTGGGTGATTTAGGTGAGATATTTTTGATGGAATTTGGCTTCTTAAAATCAAAAACATTGTCTAGCAGACAAGGAGAGATTTTAAGAAGTCGAAGGACAATGGAAAGATCCACATAAATCATCTTAATTTTAAATAAATTTAGCTATGTTTCCGCATTTTCTTAAAAGATGCGTATTTGGGTTCCCACATATTATCTAATACGGCTTGCTTGACATCTTTAGGAGGTTTCGTACAAATCCCCTCTCTGATTGCCTCCTCTGCAACTGCCCTAGCAACATCGCGGGAAATTGCGCGGAGCTGATTGATGCGGGGGAATAGTGATGCATAGGGATTGTCAAGAATGGGAGAGTACTTGCTGACCACTTTTGCGGCTTCTAAAAACATCCGATCAGTCACACGCGTTGCTGTAGACGCAATGACACCTAGACCCACTCCGGGAAAGACAAAAACGTTATTACACTGACCAATCACATAGTTTTTCCCCTCATACTCTACAGGAGGGAAGGGGCTCCCTGTTGCAATGAGGGCCTGCCCTTTTGTCCAATGCATAAGATCAACCGGAACAGCTTCTGATTTGATGGTTGGATTAGAAAGAGGGAAAATAATTGGACGAGCCACATGTTTTTTCATCTCCAAAATCACTTCTTCTGAAAACGAGTTGGGTTGGGCTGAGGTTCCGATCAAAATGGTAGGCTTCACATTTTGGACCGTTTCCAAAAGGGTGATATTTTGCATATTAGGCACATTCCAACCTTCGATCTTACTTTTAGGCTGCATAAAACGCCTTTTCAAATCATCGAGTTCGTCAGAACCCGTATGCGCTAACCCATTTCTCCCTAAAACATAGATCTTATCTTTTGCGCCCTCCTCAGAAATCCCCTCTATTTTCATCGCTTCCTTGATTAGCTCGGCAATCCCTATCCCCGCAGAACCCGCTCCATAAATCACAATGCGTTGATCTTTGAGATCCATATCCACCCCTTTAAGAGCGGCAAAGATCCCAGCCATAACAACTCCCGCTGTTCCTTGGATATCGTCGTTGAAGCAACAATTTTGATCTCGATAGCGATCTAACAGGGGTTGAGCATTTTGCTTCGAAAAATCTTCCCATTGGATCAAGACATTCGGAAAACGCTTGGTGATCGCTTTGACAAAAGAATCGACAAATTCTTCATAAGCTTTCCCTGTAATGCGCTCATGTTGCCACCCTAGATAGAGAGGATCATTGAGGAGAGAGGTGTTGTTCGTTCCTACATCCAAGGTAATCGGAAGCGTATAGGCGGGATGCACCCCACCGAATAGAGTATAGAGAGCCAACTTTCCTACAGGAATTGCCATCCCTCCCACACCGAGATCACCTAGTCCCAAAATACGCCCTCCATCAGTCACCACAATCACATCAACGCGTTCTCTAGGAATCTTGGCAACGATTTCTTCGATATGATCTTTATGGGGATAGGAGAGATAGGCCCCCCGATTTTGGTGGTAGATATAGCTAAAATTTAAAGAGGCATCTCCAACAGTCGGTGTATAGATATAAGGAAGCATCTCTTCTGCATATTCACTGCATAAACGGTAGAAAACCGTTTCATTGCGGTCTTGAAGACCCGAAAGAAAGGAATATTTCCCGATCGGTGTTTGTTTTTTCTGAAAGTTAGCATAACGTCTTTTGACTTGTTCCTCAATTGTCGAGACATGGCAGGGAATCATCCCCTGAATCCCTAACTCTATCCTCTCTTCCTCAGTAAAACCTGTCCCTTTATTGAGCAGGGGATCCAGTAGAATGTCCTTGGGATCCATATCCACTTCCACAGTCTCATTCCCCTCTTTCATTGTCCGTTTAACACGATGCATCATCCCTGCTCCTCAAATTTTGTAAAAAAGAATCATATCGGATTAACTCCTCAAGCTTCAAGGGGTTTTTCAACGCCTTCTTTCTTGAATAAGAACGCCACCATCATAATCCATAAGAAGAAAAGGGAAAAAGGTCCCCATGAAAAGGCATAAGGAAGATGTAAGGGATAGAAGATTTGCATCCCAATCACAAAAAGAGAAGCTAGAGCCTTTGCCGAACGATAAGCAAAGACATCGATAATCGCTTTGGCTTTGAATTTTTCATCTGTTTTGAGAGGAACATAGAGCATCTCTTTGATGATATTAAAAATGGAGTAGTCAAAAGTTTTGATCACTCCAAAGCAATAGGTCATTAAGGCAAAACTCGGGTGAAATAAGGAGAGCGTGGCATTGACTAGAAGAACCCCAGGAACCACAAAGTGGCTATTACGCAAACCTAAAAACTGGACCAGTAAGAATGTCGCAAAAAACTGGAGACAAAGCTTACTCGTATTAATCACCGCCCAGAGACGCCCATAAAATTGAGTCCTTAAATCCTGAATGGGAAATTTTTGATGAAGGAACGTATTAAACTGATAGTCCATGATGGTCGATGACAGCTGCATGAAAATCACGATCAATAAAATGAATTTTAAAGCCGTCGAAGAGCGAATGAGCTTGAGTCCTTGCGTGGTTTTGTGTGAGGCAATCTTCAGGTCTTTGCTATCCAAAAACCCACTCTTTTTAAGCATGAAGTAATAGGAAATTGCAAAAAGGACATAGAGAGGTACCGTCATGAAAAGAAGGTGCTCAGACCCCATTTTTACCGCTAAAAAACTCGGAACCATACTTCCGAATACCGCTCCTAGTCCCCCCACCCCAAATAGAATCCCATAGAGATATTTTGCCTTAGCCATTTCCGTGCGGGTGTGAATGACAGACCAAAGCTGTTGGAACATGAGCAGGACATAGATATCCTTCCACACATAGAGGAGAAAGGAAAGAAAGGAATTTTCCGCAACATAGAGCCCTGAAAGGATATTGATACCCATCGTAAGAGCTATTGTGCATAAAAACATCCGATAACAGCCAATACGGGGCAAAAAACGGTTGTAAAGCGTAACAATCAAAAGATTTAAAGGGACAGTAGCAAGCCATGCATAGGGATAGAGTTTCATCCCATAATGAGCGATGAAGATCGAATTGCTTGTCGATTTCGTAATCGCATACTCTGCAGTAATAAAAAATCCACACAGCATCGCAAAAATGAGAAAAAGTTTCTCAGATTTGGAGTAGCGCAATATTTCCGCTTTCGCCTGTAAAAGAATCTTTTTAAGTTTCATGAATATATTTTATCTTGAAGTAGATTTTAAAAGCACGGAGTATAAAAGCTATCACGCAGTCTAAAACCAACTTTTGAAGTTGTTTGAGTATACCGAAATGAATTAATAGAATGGGTTTAAGTAGATGCGGTTAACTTTTCTCTGAGAACATAAGGGTCTAGATCTACCTCACTATCCCCTTCTCCCCATGTTAAAGTGTGAGTCACTGGATGTATTCGAACTTGATTAAATTTTTCTTGAGTTTCCCACGCGTCCTTAAAAACCCCTTGGTTTACCAGATAATTAAGATCAACTTCTCCACATATGCCATCCTCAAACTTAACCCAAATACGGAAATTTGGCTTAGGTTTGCAAAGAATAATTTTGGCTCTGGAAAATCCCATACCTTTTATTCCCAAACACATCAACTCACTTCTCGAGAGGAGTAAAGTCTTTTCCATACTTTAGGGGTTTGTCCTCGCACCAAGGTTTATAATTATTAAAGAAAGTAATTCGAGCCCCTATTGAGGGATGCCCCGTACGGAAAAGCATATAAAATTCTC
>JAKQGT010000165.1 GCA_029556005.1 Chlamydiota bacterium
TTCTCGCTCAAAGCCCCTCTCGGGAGGAGTATACAAAGAGGGCCTGGGGATTCCTTCTGGAAAATAATTTTGACCGGAAAAAGCTTCAGGCATGTCGTGATCATAGTGGTAGTTTTTCCCATAACCCTCTTGTTTCATGAACTGCGTAGGGGCATTAAGGATCGTTTTAGGGGGAAGGTGGTGAGCGGTTTCAGAGGCGAGTTTTTGAGCTTTTTTGAAAGCCACATAGGTCGCATTACTTTTTGGGGCGAGAGCTAAGTAAAGGGTTGCCTCGGCAAGGGCGAGTTCCCCTTCTGGAGATCCTAAACGTTCATAGGTCTCCCATGCCGCTAAGGCTAGAGGAAGCGCTTCGGGGTCAGCCAGTCCGATATCTTCTATAGCCATGCGGACTAAACGTCTTCCTAAAAAGTGGGGATCTTCTCCCCCTTCTAACATTCGTGCTAAATAGTAAAGGGCGGCATCGGGGTCAGAACCTCGCACAGACTTATGTAAGGCGGAGATGAGGTTATAGTGATGGTCAGCGTGTCGATCATAGGGGGCGGGTTTCTTTTGGACCAGAGCACATAGAGTTTCCAAGTCGATCTCTCCCTCTTGGATGGTTTGGAGGTTTTCGAGCGTATTCAAGAGGTGGCGTCCATCTCCTTGTGAAAAACCAATCAGGGCATTTTTCGCATCAAGAGAGAGGGTGATCTTTTGAGATTTTGACTCAAAGCGGGTAATGATTTGCAGAAGGGCTTCTGCAGAGAGGGGATTTAATGTCAAAACCCGCAATCTCGAAAGGAGGGCGTTGTTGATGGTAAAAGAGGGATTTTCGGTGGTAGCTCCGATGAGAATAAGCGTCCCATCCTCGATACAGGGGAGAAAAATATCTTGTTGCGCTTTGTTAAAGCGGTGGATTTCATCAATGAATACAATGGGCTGCCGTTTGAGGAGGGGGTGAGATTGAGTTTCCTGAATGACTTTTTTAATGTCTCCGATTCCGTTCATCACACCGGTAAAAGGGATAAATAGGCGATCAAATGCTTTTGCATAAAGACGCGCGATCGTTGTTTTCCCTGAGCCGGGAGGGCCCCATAATAGAATGGAGAGGGGTTTCTTTTTTTCAATAATTTTAGAAAGGAGCCCCTCGGGCCCGACTAAGTGGTTTTGGCCGACCACTTCACTAAACTGACAGGGTCTAAGTTCTTCTGCAAGGGGAGTAGACATGACTGCATTATACACCTATTGGTGTTTTTTGGGGATCCATGAGGGTTTGCGCAGTTGATAGATGACCAGAGGGATGGCCATCATTATCAGTAAGCTGATGATGAGGAAAGATTCATAGACAAAAAGATTTCCCACACTAAATTCTGCAGGGGGAATATAGCCGATAAAAATCGCAAAGAGAGAAGCCAAAGCTCCAATGGAAGCAACCAGCCAGATGCCTTTATGAGGGTGAGGAATGCGATAAATTCTGGGAACATGGGGGTGAGTATATCTGAGGCGGATGGCAGAGATAAACATGAGGACATACATCACCAAATACATTTGAGCAGAAATCACTGTCAGGATCCAGTAAGAGGCACTCGCTGTAGGCATATAAAGGATCACTAAAGAGGCGATGGTCACAATAATAGCTTGGAATAAGAGGAGGTGGGTAGGCATTCCATGTTTATTAAGATTTTGGAAAAAGGGGGGGAGGTTTCCGTGGACTGAAGTGGTATATAGGGCTTTAACAGGTCCCATGATCCAAGAGTTGATTTCAGCAATAGCTCCCACAACTAAGAGGGCAGCAAGGAGAGGGAGGAGCCATCCTAAGTTATAATTGGCTAGATAGACCTTTAAAGCTTCCATCAAGCCTGCAACGAGGCTGATTTGATCTTTAGGAATGACGATAGCAATCGAAAGAGCTCCTAACATAAAGAGGAAGAAAGTGATAGCTGCAGCAATAATAATCGCTTTGGGAAAGTTTTTTTGAGGGTTTTTGACTTCACCGGCATATCCAGCGGAGACTTCAAGTCCCGCAAAAGAGAGGAAAAGTCCGGCTAGGAAAACAAGGTTAGAGATCTTGCTAAAGTCAGGCATCAGTTTATCGGGGGAAAAAGGGATCTGTACAGGGTTTCCTAAAGCCATCCAAGTAATCCCTAAGCCAATAATGAAGATACCAGGGATAATGGTCCCAATGATGACCCCGATCGTACTGATAATACTCGACGTTTCGATTCCAAAATAGTTGATTAAGGTCATTCCCCAGAAGACGATCAGGACAACCGATAGGATATAGACTTTATTGGTTGCTAGGGTAGGATCGATAATATAGGCGAGTGTAGCAGCCACAAAAGAGAGGATAGCGGGATACCAGGTGACATTATGGACCCATTGCATCCAGATTGCAAAGAAACCCCACCGCTCTCCTAAAGCTTCTTTGACCCAAATATAAATTCCCCCCGATTTAGTCCATCCTGTGGCTAGTTCTGCTGAAACAAGGGCGCAAGGGATCAAAAAGATGAGGGCGACAAGAATGAAGAAAAAAAGCATTTTGTACCCGAGCTCAGAGACGAGAGGGAGGTTACGTAAGCTGGCCATGATCGAAACGTTGAACATGGCAAGAATAAAAATGGAAATAACACGTTTGTTCTTTGTGGGAGCGATCACT
>JAKQGT010000187.1 GCA_029556005.1 Chlamydiota bacterium
ATCTCGCAAAGGTCGAGAGCGATTTCTCCTTCATCCCAATTCGGGGCAACCGTTGTCGCCATTACATGAGTTCTTGGAAGCATTTCAACATCCTCGCTAAACTGTATCTGAGGATGGTGTAGCATATCTGCGGTTTTTGAGGAAGGAAAGAGACGTTGCATGTTCATCACTGCGATTTTAATAAAGCGGCGGTTTTCTACCGATAAGGCATTATTATGCCACACGGAGGCGATCTCTTTTTTGAGGACATTCACTCTTTCGGCAAGCTCTTCTTTTGTCGCGTATTTTCCCTTACGCAGCGAGAACGATTCTTCAACAATCGCATCCACCCAATTATTGACACTTAATGTTGCGACTCTTCCCCATAAACTTTGGTAAGTTTCTTTGGAATCCGTTGAGAGAGCGGCATCTCTGAGCAGATCTAATTGCTCAGAAATGGACTCTAGCTCTTTCGGACTGAGAATCGATTGATCTAATTTTCTTTCTAATGTTTCGAGTTGTGCGCCCTGAAATAAGAAGGTGGCATCCACTCGACTATTTGAACTAAAACCTTCAACTCTTGTCATACGTTCCCTTTGCTTTTTGGGGATCATTTTCATAAGGGACTGTAAACCCCTTACAGTCTCAATTATACCTGAATTGTAATTCTTAAACAATTCATAAACATTCTTTTCAGATAAATTAACGTGAAGAAATTAGCAAACTTTAAAATAAAGAATATGCTATTTTTTGTATAAAAAGCACTGTAGGCGCATGTGAGCGATTTAGCCACCGATGATGACAAGAAATAAATTGATTTTTGGGGAGTGTAAAAGCGTAATGGAGGAGCGCTTTTGCTTCTCTAGCCCCTTCTAGGTGGCCTGGATAGAGAGTGATGCTCATTAAGCCATTTTCATTCAGTAGTTTAAGACCGTTTTCCACACTCTTCAGAGAGGTCGAAGTCTGGGTTGTTAGACGTTTATCTCCCCCTGGCAAGTAACCCAAATTATAAACAATTAAATCGATAGGATGTTTCACCATAGAAAACAATGCATGACACCCCAAATGTAAAGAATAATTTTTAAAATTAGCGAGGCGTTTTGCTGTATTTTCTAAAGCTCTCTTTTGAATATCCAAACAGTAAAGATGGGAAATGCCACACTGCAGAAGGAATAAAGAATCGTGTCCATTTCCACAGGTTGCATCGATTGCATAGGATTCTGGTTTGACATGTTTTTTCCAAATAGAGTGGGCAAATATGAGGTGACTTGTAAACATTGCTTTAAGGCGCTATCTTTATCCCCATGATACAAGAAACCGATGTATTAATTATAGGGGGAGGGATTGCAGGAGCTCTCTGTGCCTACGAGCTTGCCAAGAAAAAGATTCAGGTTACCCTGATCACTTCTGGAAAAGGAAATTCTCATCGAGCTCAGGGGGGGATTAGCTATCAGGCAGATCGTCAAGATAACACCCTTTTTAAAGAAGACATTATGCAAGCAGGAGCGGGGCTTTGTTATGAACGAGCAGTTGATCAACTCGTCACCTGGGGACCTAAGTATGTCGAAGAGATTCTTCTGAATGAAATTAAAGTCCCTTTTGAAAAATGTGAGAAAGGGATGTGGAAGCTCACCAAAGAGGCGGCTCATAGCGCCTCGCGGATTTTGTACCATGGAGATACCACAGGACAGAAAATCATGGAATCGATCGAGATGAAGATTTCAGACAATCCTTTTATCACCAGAAGAGAAGTCCAAAGTGTGATTGATTTGATCACCCTTTCCCATCACTCCAAAACGCCTACTGACATCTATGCCCCTTCAACCTGTATTGGAGCCTATGTGCTCGAAGGAGACAGCGTTGTCACCTTGCTAGCCAAAGAGACCGTCATAGCAACAGGGGGAGTCGGAGAGGTTTTTTTGCATACCACAAATAGCAAAGAAGCGCGAGGAGATGGCGTCGCGATGGCTTATCGTGCTGGGGTGCGCATCATGAATATGGAATATGTGCAATTTCATCCCACAGCGTTCTACCACGAAGGAGAACCCCGCTTTCTCCTCTCAGAGGCGTTAAGAGGAGAAGGGGGAAGAATCCTTTCCCACGATTTCAAGCCCTTTATGAATGAACTTTCTCCACGGGATGAAGCCGCTAGAGAGATCTTTCAAGAAATGGTGCGCACCTCACGCCCTCATGTGTGGATCGATATGAGCTTTAAAGAAAAAGACTTCTTACAAAAGCGTTTTCCCACCATCTACGGTCATTGTTTAGCCAGGGGATGGGATTTAGCAGAGGAGCCGATTCCCGTAGTGCCTGCAGCCCACTTTAGTTGTGGAGGCATTGCTGTAGATTTGGAGGGGAGAACGACCTTGCGGGGGTTAAGTGCTATTGGGGAAGTTGCCTGCAGCGGCGTTCATGGAGCCAATCGTTTAGCGTCAACCGCCCTTTTAGAAGGACTTGTTTGGGCAAAGACCTGTAGCGATGCCATTAGTCGGACAATCACCCCCTTAAAATTTCCAGAAGTGGAACCTTGGAAGATGGGAACCGAACCCATCGATGAAGCGTTAATTCAACAAGACTGGATGACAATCAAGCAGACGATGTGGAACTATGTCGGTTTAGTGAGAAACACCCACCGACTCAAGCGGGCCTATAAGATGCTTTCTGAATTAAAATGGGAAATTGACTCCTTCTATGCAGATGCCGTTTTAACCCCCGAGCTACTCGGTCTTCGCAATGGGTGTGAAACCGCTCTTTTAATCACCCAAGGAGCGCTACGCAACCCCCACTCGCGGGGCGTCCATTATCGCATCCGTTAATCCCTGGTCCTCAAAATGGGGAAAGGGGATCTGCTCAAAAATTCAAGAAATCAAATAAATTCTTTAATTCGGGATAGGTTCATATGCAGTTTAAAGCACTTACCTTTGTTGTTTTGCTTAACATTCTGTTAACGAGTTATTTACGCTTTAGTTATTTTTGTTATAAAAAATAATTAAATATGTTATAATTTTAATTGGATGTGATTTATTTATTTTTCTGAAGGAGAAATCATGACTAGCATAATGAGTTCATTTTGCACATTTCTGTGTGCTTGTAATCCTTTTTATTGTTGCAGTTCAAGCTCAGATGTGGAAGAGCAGCATTTGCAAATCGAGTATCAATCTCTGTCTCGGGATAGGCAAAATGTACCTCTTCTCTATGAGGTTTCTTTTAAGGTTAATGTTCAAAAAGTCTCTTCTATTTACGATCAAATGCGCTCAGATCTACAGGGAATAGATCACCGTCTTTCACCAAGTGTTTCCTCTCGAGCTAGTCAAACAATTACGGATATGGAAAAAATTTCCCAGAGTCTTGGCTCCATCACCTCATTACGGACAGACGAATTAAGAAATCGGGAGATTAATACTATTACACGTGCAGGAGCAGAAGGGGGTTTTAGTGCCAGTCCAGAAGTCCTTAGAAAACGTGTAGAAGTTTTTACCGCTACGTACCAAACTGCTAAGTTGAGAGGAGATTTAAACGGTTTTTTCAGTTGCTTTAGTAATGGTGACCCCTGTTTGAGTGGTCGATCAGAAAGCCTTTATAAGTATTCTGCAACTCTTGATGGAATCGATGTTGATGCGATTCCTGATCCTGAGAAAAAACTTTACTTACCGGGTACGGTTTTTTCAGAGATTATTATGGGTCAGTTTGAAGAAGAAGCGGAAGAAGGGAGCTTAACACCAAGAGTTTTTGCAGAATATGTCCTACAAAACATTGAGACAGTAGCCGCTGAATTTGCTCGTTTTGAAAAATCTCCAGGGGGGAAAGCTTTTTTAGACTTGTTAGATGATCTAGGGATTTACCGCAAAGGGGAGCCCGTTAATTGGGAAGTCTTGATAGAGCGCCTAGCCCATTCACGACTCTTTGATTCAGTTTTTAGACATAGCTTGACCTATGTCTTATAACCCACAACGAAGTTGTTTGAGTCTATTAAACTCTTAATAAAGCTTGAATTTCGGGGTTATGGGTTAATTCTTCAGCTGTTTTACCCTTACGTGTCTGCAAATGGATGCTGATATCAGGATGCATAAGAAGGATTTCAACAAATCGTTTATTTCCTTGTTCAGCTGCTTTGTGTAAAGGAGTTCGTCCACAACGATCTGCAAAGTTTACATCTTCTCCAGCTCTCAATAAAGCTAAAAAATGCCCTTCTTGTTCATTCATAATACAAGTTTGGAGAGGGGGGATGATTCCAGTTCCTATTTCTCTTCTTGCAACTGCAGCAGCAGCAAGATTAGCCGCATACTCAGCCCTCAGTTGAGTTAAATGGCGATCAATAACGGTTTGAAGGCGAGGGCAGAGACAGCAAAAAGGTCTAACTTCTATAAGATAGCTCTCTTCTTCTCGAATTTTAGTATTCAGACGTAGAGGATTGTTTACTTTGAATAAAGGTAAAAACCAGTTACTTAAATTTGAATTTACTTGTTGTGTTGCCATAAAACTCCTAAATCAAAGATGGAATTATACTATAATTAGTAAATTTTGCAAAACATAAAAAAATAATTATTAATAACTTATTACAGCAGATAGAGTGCCAGTAAAAAATTGGGGGGCATTTTGCCCAGCTAAAGTAAACCAAGCGCCTCCAATGATCCCAAAGTTTTCGCTAAAATTATATTCCACCGCAGGAGCAAAACTGATTTGCT
>JAKQGT010000206.1 GCA_029556005.1 Chlamydiota bacterium
TGTGATCTATGTCGTGGTAGCTGCAACGATTGGAGCCACCCTCATTTTTTTAGCTGCACGGACAGCTTTAGGGGATTTTTTGAAGAAAAAAGCGGGCCCTTTTCTCTCTAAAATGGAGAAGGGATTTCAAAAAAACGCAGCAAGTTATCTTTTGTTTCTTCGTTTTATTCCTCTCTTCCCTTTTTGGCTTGTCAATCTGGCCCCCGCCTTTTTCAATGTACGGACATCTACCTATATTTGGACAACTTTCGTGGGGATCATTCCTGGATCTTATGTCTTTACCCAAGCGGGGAGCGGCTTAGGGGCCATCTTTGATCAAGGGAAATCTTTTTCCATCGACACGGTCTTTAATCTACAAATTAAAATCGCCCTGACTCTCTTAGCCCTCTTTGCATTAATCCCCATTTTTGTTAAACATTTCCTTAAAAGCAAAAATGATTGATAGTTACTACCGTTCTCCCTACCAAAAACTCTTCTTAGAACCTCTCCTTAAACGGGGGGTGTTTGATGCCTTATCCCCTAAACTCGTCACCCTACTTGCTCTTACCAGCGGAATACTTGTTCCCTTATTTTTACTCATGCACCAATCGCTTGTGGCTTTTTTTTGTTTGCTCGCGAGTGGATTTTTCGACACGTTAGATGGTTCTTTAGCACGCCATAGAAACACCACTTCTTCAAAAGGGGCCGTTTTAGACATCACTTCTGACCGCATTGTCGAGTTTGCTGTTATCTTAGGGCTCTACCTCTATGCTCCTGAAACACGTGCCCTTTCCTGTTTTTGGATGCTAGGGAGTGTTTTTCTCTGTGTCACAACCTTCCTGGTTGTCGCTATTTTCCAAAAGAATAACTCTGAGAAAAGCTTTCACTACAGCCCTGGCCTCATTGAGCGAGCTGAAGCCTTTCTCTTTTTTTCTTGTATGATTCTGTTCCCCTCTCTATTCCTCTTCTTAGCGACTCTATTTACAGGATTAGTTCTTTTTACCGCTTTAATTAGAATTAAAAAATATTTTAAAAATTAACTATTATTTATAATTATGTTATAATTTAGTTTAAAGAAAAAAAATAAAATTATGACAACAATTATCAATGACTTAAGTGATGACTGGGAACTGATTGAGGATTCTCAAAAAATAACTTTACCTCAAAAACCCTCAAATTGGAGAATCCTATCCTATTTATGGAGAGGTTCCACACAAATTCCAGAAAAGGGATCAACTTCCCGTTCGATCCATATTCTATCGGATCAAGAGAAGTATTTTGAAAAAAATAAAGAAGCCCTTCAGGAAGAGCTCAAGCCATTCTTTGGAGAAACTCTTACTCTCGATAACATCATCGAATTTGTTAAAAGCATCAATGAGGTCTATCCTGAATATTCTATTAACCCTAAAGAGGATTTGTTGGAACAAATCCGCGATCGCAAAGCGCAAATGATGCAAAAAGGAGAAGAGAGCATCTTGAAAACTTGTATCGGATATTACGCTCTAGTCTTTGCAAAAACTTCGACCTCTGTGCGCGAAACACTCCAAAAAACCTTCAATCATTTTGCAGAATCGGAAAAATACAGTGATCCTATCACTTATGAGCAAACGATTCTCGGATGGTTTGCCATGCGCCACAGAAATGCTTAAGACTCTTCCATGTTATGGAAGACGGCATCGACATCATCTAGGTTTTCAAGCCAATCGAGAAGTTCTTGATTAGCATGTTTTGTCTCTTCATCACAAGCAACAGAATTTTTGGGAATCATCTCCAAGCTTACTTCGACTGTAGGTGTTCCCGCAGACTCTAATTTTTCTTTCACTTCATAAAGCTTATCGGGAGGGGTCACGATGATATAGGCTTCATCGGTCACATCAAAATCATCAGCTCCGGCATCGGTTGCTTGCAGAAAAAGTTCTTCTTCTACAGCCTGATCTTTGGCAACTTGGATCACCCCTTTCCGATCAAAGTTAAACGCAACAGATCCAGGAGAGGCGATCGTCCCCCCTTTTT
>JAKQGT010000335.1 GCA_029556005.1 Chlamydiota bacterium
GAGAGGCGATGCCGAGCCCCTCTTTTGCGGAGAGTTGGACTTGGTGGGAAAAGGGGAGATCAGGAAGAGGAGAGTGATCGAGATCGATTTTGTTCCAAATCGCAATGGTTTTCTTTTCGGGGAGATCGATAGAAATAGGGGAGGGTTGGGTCACATCAAAAACCAGAAGAATGAGATCGGCATTTTTGGCTGCTTTGTGAGATCTCCGCACTCCCTCAAGCTCAACGATTTCATTGGTTTCACGGATTCCTGCTGTATCGATAAGGCGGAAGGTGAGGCCGGCGATTTGGACCTCCTCTTCTAGGATATCTCGAGTCGTTCCTGGGATGTGTGTGACAATCGCGCGATCTTTTCCGGTAAGAGCATTCATGAGGGAAGATTTGCCTACATTGGGAGCTCCTAGAAGGCAGAGAGAAAAGCTAGTAGAGAGGAGTTTGCCATCATGAAAGCTATTATGTAAAGCCGACATATCTTCCTTGAGGTTTTGAAGATCGGAGAGGAGCTCCTCTTTGGAAGCAAACTCCAAGCCTTCTTCAGGAAAGTCCACCCAGGCTTCTAAAATAGCTGTGATGGTCGTCAGACGTTTTTGGAAGGTGGTGATCCTCTCGTAGAGCTTTCCTTCGAGGTGATTCTCGGCAGCTTGCCAAGCCAGTTCACTTTTTGAGGCAATGATCTCTTGTACGGCTTCTGCGCGGGTGAGATCGATTTTCCCATTTTGAAAGGCCTTGAAGGTAAATTCACCAGGGAGGGCAGGGCGTGCACCTGCAGCAAAAGCTGCTTCAAGAACTTTGCGGGTAATGAGTGTTCCTCCATGGCAATGGATTTCGACAGTGTCTTCTCCCGTATAAGATTTGGGATTTTTCATGACGAGGACCATCCCTTCATCGATGATCTTTCCCTCGAGATCTAGGATAGAGCCAAAGTGGGCGGTGTGGGTTTGGTATTTGTGAATAGGTCCTGAAAAAATCCGATCCGCAACGTCTAGAGCATGATCTCCCGCGATGCGAATAACCGCAATCCCACCAACCCCTGGAGGGGTGGCAACAGCAGCAATTGTTTGACCTTTCTCATAAGTGCGATGAGTGAATTCCATAGGAAGATATGATAACACACTTTTTAGATTCCGGACAGGGCTGTTTTGATAAGCTCTCCTAGGGGAGGTTCCTCTTTAAAATGTGTTAAAGCTTTTTTGATCGCCTGCTGCGCTTGGAGAGAGTTATATCCCAAATGGATCAAGGCGCTTAGGGCATCATTCACGATACGGTCTTCAGACTTAACGGTTTTTAGGGTGGAGGGAAGAGGTGCCTGCTTCAAGCCCTTAAGAATTTTATCACGCATTTCTACGATGAGACGCTCCGCTGTTTTTTTCCCAATCCCGGGGATTTTTGAAAGAAGAGTGACATTGGCTGTGGTAATCGCAGTTTCAAGATCGATACTATCGAGGTGGCCTATGAGGGCAAGGGCTGTTTTGGGGCCAATCCCTGAAACATCACCAATTTTTTCAAAAAGGTCCCGTTCTTCACGTGTTAAAAAAGCAAAATTCCGATGGGAATCTTCCCGAATCACTGAAGAGATATAAAAAAGAACCTCTTCTCCAACAGGGGGGGATTTTGAAAAAGAGCTTAGAGGAATGTAAAGCAAATACCCCACTCCTTGGACATCGACAACCGCTTTTTGAGGGGTAATTTCTATAAGTGTTCCCTTAATATACTCAAACATATGACACCGTTTTTATTTGGTTTGCATGACAAATGGCTAGAGCTAAGGCATCAGCTGCATCTTCTGGCTCTGGAGGAGCCTTCAAATGAAGGAGGGCTTGCATCATTCTTTGGACTTGTTCTTTAGAGGCGCTCCCATTTCCGACGACGGCTAGCTTTGCTTTTTTGGGAGCATACTCAAAAATGGGGATTTTTCGTTTGGTGGCAGCTAAAATAGCAACCCCTCGCGCCATGCCGAGTTTTAGTGCACTTTGGGCATTTCTGCTCATAAATTGGGATTCGACGGCAACGGCATCGATAGGAAAAGCATCGAGTAGGTGTTCGATCCCTTCATGAATGATGCAGTACCGTTCATGGAGAGGGAGTTTAGACGGGGGGCGGATGCATCCATAATCAAGGGGGATAAAGGAATGAGAATCGGTTTCTATGATTCCATATCCTGTGATCCGCGTTCCAGGATCAATTCCTAAAATGATGTGTTTTCTCTTCATACTACCCATTTTTTTCATTATGGACGGAAACTTCTTTTCTGTTAACCTGGGAAGCATGAAAACAGATTTTCACTCCATTATTGTTCGCATGCCTAACTGGATTGGGGACCTGGTGATGGCAACCCCCGTTTTAGAAGATTTGCGCAGAGCTTTTCCAGAAGCGGAAATCACAGCGATGTGCCAATCCACGATTGCTCCGTTGCTAGAGTATGATCCTGCAATTAATGAACTCTTCCGTTTTTCGAAAGCGAAAGGTTTTTTGCGTCGCATCGGTGAACGCAATATTGTTGCAAAGCTTAAGAAAGGAAAGTATGACTTGGGAATTTTACTCACCAATTCATTTTCTTCTGCATGGCGCTTTTGGCAAGGGAACGTCAAGAATAAAATAGGATTTAAAGGAGAGGGGCGGAGCTTATTTCTGGATGAAGCAGTTCCTTTTCCAGTCAACCGAAAGAGTCAGCATTTAGTCGTCACTTATAAACAGCTTTTAGACCCTTTAGGGATCCCAGTTTCTAAGACTTTACCCCGACTGATTGTGCGCGATGAAGAAATTCAGGGAGCTTGGAAGTTTGTCAAGCGGTTTGACATTACGCAGGAACAGAAAATCATTGGAATCAATCCCGGTGCGGCCTATGGATCGGCCAAGTGTTATCTACCGGAAAGGTTTCGAGCGGTTGCAGAGCGCCTTTTAGAGGCGGATCCCTCTTATGTTATTCTGTTTTTTGGAGATATTTCTCATAAGGGGTTAATTGGGGGGATTTGTAAAGGACTTTCCCAACGTGTCGTCAACCTTGCAGGGCAAACCTCCCTGCGTGAACTCATGGCGCTCATTAAGATTTGCAGTGTTTTTTTAACGAATGACAGTGGTCCGATGCACATGGCGGATAGTTTAGAAACCCCACTCCTCGCTTTATTTGGTTCGACCGACCCCATTGTAACGGGCCCCTATCGTCAAAGTCAGCATATTATTCAGAAAAATGTTCCGTGCGCCCCTTGTTTTAAACGGGAGTGTCCGATTGATTTTCCCTGTATGAAAAAGATAGAAGTTGATGAAGTCGTTGAGGCTCTACTCACCCTTTTAAAAACCGAGGCGGTTGCCTTATGTTAAAGCGACTCGTTGAAACGTTCCGCCCCAACCCGTTTGATACCCTTTTAAAGCATGTAACCCAAGAGGGGAAGAATCGTTTTTTAGTGATTTGGAATAGAGGCTTAGGGGATATTCCCTTAGGCTTATATGCCCTTGTACACCGGATTCGGTGTTATCTTCCCCATGCCTCCATTACTTTTTTAACACGCCCAGATCTTGCCGATGGGTTCAAGATGCTCGATGGAGTCAATGTGCTTGTAGGAGAAAATTGGGAACGGGGAAAACCGATAGATATTGAAAAAACCTTGCAAGAACTCCATTTAGCCTCCAATATGTTTGATGTGATTTTAGAAAAACCCGATCCTACTAAGTGGCTGAAGTGGCAAGTGGGCAGCCTTGTTCCCAAACTGACCTGGCAAAAGAAATGGGATCAGCTGATTGATCGCTTTGGATTAGATCCCCAAGAAACGTATATCGGTTGCCATGTTCAAACAGAAACAGGGGTCCATTATGGTTATGAAAAAAACTGGGACTTAGCCTCGTGGCGGAATTTATTTAAGCGTATCAGCGATGAAAAAAGAGGGAAAATTCTTTTGTTTGGAATGGAGAAGCAGCCGGCATTTTTAATGCATGATGTGGTTGATCTACGGGGAGAAACCACGGTGTTTGAAATGCTAGCGATTATAAAAAACTGCTGTCGCTACCTTGTTGTCCCAGATTCAGGGGTACTCTCTATTGTTTATTACGTCAATGCAGAGTTTCCTATTCGTGTGGTATCCCTTTGGGCGGATGCAAAACAAGGGGTTCTCCGTCAAAACGTTCCCTCACCTAATTCACAATTTGAACATATACCTTTACATGGGAAAAATGATAATGTGGCGAATATTTCTGTTAATACTGTGCACCAGTCTTTATTCGGTTGAAAGTGAAATGCCTAAGCATCCTCTTTACGAAACGTTTCAAGCTTTAGTCAAAGCAGAACCTAAAAACTTGGAGTTTTTTCAACCGGTTTCTGCAAAATATGTAGTCGGGAAACCCTATACCTCAACCGATTATAAAAAGATGGGGTGTCTTATTTTAGCTGGGGGACAAGGGACACGCTTAGGAGTTGACGGTCCTAAAGGGTGTGTGGAGCTTCTCTTAAAAGAAAGAAAATCCCTTTTTCAGATTCTTTTTGAAAAGGTGAAAGCTAAGGGAGATGATCTTCCCGTAGCTATTATGACCTCCCCTCTCAACCATGAAGCTACCGTTGCTTATCTTAAAAAGCAGGGGTACTATGGTCTCAAAAATGTAGAGATTTTTCAGCAGCGTTTGATTCCGATGTGTGATGATCAAGGGCGTCTCTTTTTCGAATCAGAAGATCAAGTGGCACAGGCACCCGATGGAAATGGAAAAGCTGTCATGCACCTATATCAAAATGGAGTTTGGCATAAGTGGAAAGATCAAGGGGTTGACATTGTTCAAGTGATTCCTATCGATAACCCTTTGGCAGAGCCTTTTGATGAAGAGCTTTTAGGGGTCCATCAAAAATTCCCTGTAGATCTTGTCCTTAAGTGTATCAAACGAGAAACTCCAGAAGAGAAGCTTGGGGTTATTGGAATAGAGAATGAAAAGCTGTCAATCCGAGAATATTCTGAACTCACTTCGAGCATGCGCTCTCTGGTTTTTGCTTATGGAAACTCGGGCCTTTTTTCTTGCAGTATGGACTTTGTTAAAAAAGTCTCAACCTTAGAGCTTCCTTGGCATTTGGCTCGCAAGCTAGCCGATACACAAGGACAGAAAGAAAAAATTTGGATTTGGAAATTTGAAACATTTATTTTTGATATTTTCCCCTATGCAAATTCTTTTAAAATTGTTGTAGGAGATCGAAGAAAATGCTTTGCACCTCTTAAAAACCTTTCAGGTCCAGATAGTTTAGAAACTGTGGCTGAAGCCCTCATGAGTGATCATGACTTTTAATCGACTTTTCAGCTATACTCTCGATAATATGATTGGCAGAGGGTGATAAATGAGAATTGGTTATTTAGGAGCGGGTGCCTGGGGAAATTGTTTAGCTAAACTCTTGGCAGAAAAGGGGTTTGAAGTCAAACAATGGATTGGGAACATGCCCCTTGAAGAGGTGCTCAAAAGGGAAGCAGGGGAGCGTCAAAGCCATCGTGCTCAAGAAAACCGTGTTTTTACCACCGACTTAAAAGAAGCCCTGAGTGATGTCGATATCATCATTGAGTCTGTCACATCCAAAGGACTCCGCCCTGTCCTGGAGAAAATTGCCGCATCGGAGCTCCTGGGGCCTCCTATAGTTCTCACATCTAAAGGGATTGAGCAAGATACAGGTCTCCTTCTTTCAGAGGTGGCTGTAGAGGTTTTAGGGGAGGACTATAAGAGTCGTATCGGGTGTTTAAGTGGACCTAGCTTAGCCGATGAAGTAAATCGTAAGCTTCCCACCTCAGTAGTGGCTTCTTCTTATGACTATGCCCTCATGATGCTCATTTGCGAAACTTTTACCACTCCTTATTTCCGTGTCTATCCCAATACCGATATGCCAGCGATCTCCTTTGGAGGAGCGATGAAAAATATCATTGCCATTGCCTGTGCGATTTCAGATGGATTAGGATATGGGGAAAATACCAAAGCTGCTCTGATGACTCGGGGTCTTCATGAAATCCGTAAACTGGGTGCAGTCAAAGGGTGCAGTCCTGAAACACTCAATGGCCTCTCTGGTTTAGGAGATCTCTGTGCGACTTGTCTTTCTACTTCGAGTCGTAACTATAAATTTGGAAAGTACTTAGCCCAAGGATGCACACCCGATCAGGCAAAAGAGAAAGTGGGGATGGTTGTAGAAGGTGCTTATACCTGCGTGTCAGCCCGTCAACTGGCTCATAAACATCGGATTGATGTTCCCATCACTGAAGCTGTCTATTCCATTATCTATGAGGGAATCAATCCCAAAGAAGCCGTTGAGGCTCTCTTAACTCGCGCTGTTAAACAAGAACATTTGTAGATCTTTCCCATTTCTAATATACTCCAATTTACGAGAGAGGATTGTTATGGGTCTGTCTTTAGAAGGACATAAGGTTATCTCTGCCAAGGAGATGAAGCGTGTTGAAAAGCTCAGCATAGACGAAGGTGCCTGTGATGAAACCTACATGCTGAAAGCAGGAGAGGGAATTGCTGCACGTGTAGAAGCGTTTATCAAAGAAAATCGTCTAGAAAAAACGGTCACTCTTCTTGTGGGAAAGGGAAACAATGGGGGGGATGCCTTTGTGGCGGGGACCTTTTTGCTCAATCGGGGCTATGAGGTCGAAGCGTACCATATGGTTTCAACTAAAGAATCGAGTCCTCTCTGTCAAAAGCAGGAAAAAGCTTTCTTAAGAGCGGGAGGAGAGGTAAAGCGGGGGAAAGAACTTTCCTTTAAAGGGGTGATTCTGGATGGTTTATTGGGGACTGGGTTTCAAGGGAAATTGGAAGATAAAATGGCTGAGGTGATTCAAAAAGCCAATCGATCCAAGCTTCCCATTTTAGCCATAGATATTCCTTCAGGGGTGGATGGGAACACGGGAGACATTGATCCTATTGCTATCGAGGCCAAGGAGACGATTTTCTTAGGACTTCCTAAGCTAGGGTTTTTTCTTAAAGAGGGTTACAATGCAATCGGAAAGCTCCGGGGAGTGGATTTTGGTATGGATGTCCGCTTTATCCATGAAGCGAAAGCGGTTGCCCATCTCCTCAATGAAAAAATGGTGCCCGAACTCCTTCCCCCCATAAAACGTAATCGACATAAATATCAGGCGGGGTATGTCATTGCTTTAGCCGGTTCACCTGGAATGCCAGGAGCTGCGATGCTATCTTGTTTAGCAGCACTGAGAACGGGTGCAGGGATTGTCCGCCTTTTCCATCCCAAAGGAATGGAAGGGGAGCTAACAACGTCTCCGTATGAGCTCATTCGTACCTCCTACGAGTGGGGAGATACGTCACAAATTTTTGAGGAGGCCAAGCGGGCCAGTGTGGCTTTGATTGGTCCGGGAATGGGGAAGTTAGAAGAGATGCATGCTTTTGTGCAAAAAGTTGTGATGGCCTTGGAAATTCCTTGCGTCATAGATGCAGATGCCCTCTTTCATTTGAAAATGTTTCCTCAGGGAGCTATCCTCACACCCCATCACCAGGAGATGTCTATTCTTTTAGGTTCCCAAACACTCAGTCAAGAAGCCTGTCAACAGTTTGTGGATCTTCATCAAGTCACCGTTGTTTTAAAAGGGGCTCCTACTTGGGTTTACCATCCCCATAAACTCCCTCTCATTATTCCTGTTGGGGATCCGGGGATGGCAACTGCAGGAACGGGCGATGTATTAACGGGAATGATCGCCGCCCTTGTAGCTCAAAAACTTAAAGGGAGAGAGGCTGCGACGCTTGCCGTTTATCTTCATGGGTTAGCGGGTGAAAGGGCAGCTCAGGAAAAAACCTCCTACTCTATCATTGCTACGGATCTGATCGCTGCTCTCCCTGCAGCTTTTCAAAGACTGCTTTCTCAATAGACTTAGGGACAAACTTTTCTAATCGCTCTCCTCGTCTCGCAATATCGCGAATGAGAGAAGAGCTAATCGATTGATAATTTTCATCGGGAAGGATAAAGAGGGTTTCTACTTGAGAAAGTTTGCGGTTGGTATGCGCATGTGTCTTTTCTTGCTCGTAATCTGAAAATGTTCGCATCGATTTCAAGATAAAGTCATAATCTTTAGCAATAGTAACGAGCAATTCTTCAAAGAAGATTGCAGTGACATTAGGATAAGGCTCTATAAGAATTTTCAGAAAAGAAAGACGTTCTTTAGGGGAAAAAACAGCGGGAGCTTTTTCGGTATCTACCCCAATAGCAACAGTCACTGTATCAAAAAGCTTGGCAGCCCTTTCAATAATATTGACATGACCTAATGTAGGGGGATCAAAAGATCCGGGATAAATCACTTTCAAATGAACGCTCCTTGCATCGTGTTGAACCATTCGATGAATCGTGGGATCCCTTCAGCTAGGGAGATTTGAGGTGTAAATCCGAGATTTTTGTGCGCTTTAGTGATATCGGCAAAGGTCTCTACAACATCTCCTTGTTGCATGGGCTGAAAATCGAGCTTAGCTTTTTTCCCCAGGTTTTCTTCTAAGAGATGGATCAAAGTCATGAGCTCTTCTGCATGGTTATTCCCTAAGTTATAGATTTCAAAACCATGGCAATAATCGATCGCAGCAGCTGTTCCTTGAATAATGTCATCGATGTAGGTAAAGTCCCGCTTCATTTTTCCCTGATTAAAAAGAGGAAGGGGGAGGTCTTTCAGCATTCTTTCTGCGAAAGAATAGTAGGCCATATCGGGGCGCCCCCAAGGGCCGTAGACAGTAAAAAAACGGAGTCCCGTCATTGGGATCTGATAGAGGTTGTGATAACTTTTAGCGAGAAGCTCTCCGGATTTTTTAGTGGCGGCGTAGAGGCTAACAGGGTTTTCTGTCTCATCAGTTTCAGAGAAGGGGATTTTTGTATTTCCTCCATAAACGGAAGAGGAGGAGGCAAAAATGAGTTTAAGAGGAGGAAAGTGGCGGCACGTTTCTAAGATTTGCAAGAAACCACTCAGATTGGAGTCGCTGTACACTTGGGGATGTGTGAGTGAATAGCGTACCCCAGCTTGTGCTGCTAAATGAACCAAGTGGGTGAAGGTTTCTTGTTCAAACTGTTTGTGAATTAAGTGGATGTTTTGGATGTCACAGTTAATAACTTCAATGCCAAGTGTTTTGAGTTTATTCGCACGATTATTTTTTAGTGTGGGTGTATAATAGTCGTTGAAATTATCACATCCAATCACATAATCTCCTCTTTTACTAAGAAAAGAGGCCAGATGGAAACCAATAAAGCCCGCAATACCAGTAATAAAAATCTTTTTTTGAGTTTTCATAACATTAGTATAGCAGTATTGTCCTTTTTAATGCTTACGGGGTGTTCAAATTCCCCTTATAAAGGGGAGGATGTCGTAGGAGCTGCCGAGTTTGTTATGGACTCCTACAAAATCAAGGAAGGAAAATTTTCCATCTTGGAGATGGGAGGTTCCCCATTAATGTCTTTAAGTGACGGGGATCTCGAAGATTATAAAGATACCATACAAGATGGGGATGTTCTTAAAATCGCCCTTTTTCATCCCAGCCGCAGTGATTTAGTCAGCAGCGTTCACGCCATTGGTTCGACAGTGGGATTTAGTGTGCAAGAGGGGAAAATACACCTTCCAGAACTTCAGCCTATTGAGGTCCAAGATCTCACTTTAGGAGAGGCGCGCGAAAAAATCCAAAACGCTTATGACCGCCAGATTGAGGATTTAGAAGTATTTCTCACTTATGAGAAACGGAAAGAGCGCAAAGTTCAGCTTGCAGGAATGGTGAGCGCTTCCAGTATTCCCGTGAATGGAAAATTGCGCCTTTTTGAGGTTCTTGCAGATGCAAAAGTCCCTCCCAATGCCAACCTCTTTAAAAGTTATATGGTCCGAGAGGGGCATATCGTTCCCGTAGATATGTATAAGCTTGTGAAAGAGGGGGACATGAGCCAAAATGTTGTCATGCGGGGGGGAGATAAGATCTATATTGCGGAAAGTTCTGCATCTACTCTAATGGTCATGGGGGAAGTGAGAAGAGAGTGTGTGATCGATGTGCCTGCGGGGTTTATGCCTCTTCGAGAAGCTCTAGCAACGGCAGGAGGGATTCCTTACACCGGAGACAAAGGGTTTATACAAGTTATTCGGGGGAATATTTTACGTCCTAAAATCTATACTCTGAATTGGAAGCATGTCATGCGCCTTCCCACGTCTAGTATGCTCCTTATGCCCGGTGATATTGTTTATGTTGCAGCAACACCGATTACAGAATGGAACCGGTTTATTACCCAAATATTCCCCACTCTGACAGGGATTGAGCTGTTCAGAAAAGGGGTATCAGGAGTTGTTGCTATTCAATGAAAGAGAATTTTATCATCTTTTCCGATGTCAAGCAGCTTTTCATCCGTAATAAATGGTTCATTATAGTGGGAAGCGCTCTTTTCGGCGCCTTGGGTTTTTATTATCGCTCTCAGATTCCTGTTACTTATGAAATCCTAGCAACCTTTAAAGAAGCTCACTCTCTTTCAGGGTCTCCAGGAGAAGGGCTATTTGAAACCATGATTAAGTCCATTGGGATAGGTGAAGATCAGAAGGGGTATTGCATTATTACCTCCTCTAGCATGCTCATCCCTGTTGTTGAAAAGATGGGTCTCCAAGCAAATATTCCAGCAGAAAATGGGTGGAAGCAGAGGGTAAAACGATTTAAAGACACGATGGATGCTGAGCAAAGGAAACCAACAACTCCTGAGGAGAGATTTGTTTTCGAAAATGTCCATTATCGTGAAGAAACACTCAAAAAATATACCCTGTTTTTTCTCTCGAAAAACACCTTTGAAGTCCGTACATCGAAGAACCGGGTCCTCACGACAGGGCATGTGGGGGAGCCTGTGCAGTTTGACGACGTTACATTGACCCTTCAGAAAGTTCCTTCTGCATTGAATGTGCGGCAGGATTATGTTTTAACGCTCGCCCCTTTACATGATGAGGTGCTCGCTTTAAGAGAGAGAATTGTAGTCGAAGCTGTGCAAGGAGAGCGTTCTTTGATTAGCCTCACCCTTCAGGACTCCGATCGAGAATTTGGGAAAACCATCCTCAATACGTTGATGCTCGCGTATAAAGACTACATTCAATTGGACAATAAGCGTGTCGCTCAAGAACAGATTGCCTATCTAGAAAAGCGTCGTGAAGAATTCTGTCATCAAATGGACCATTTCTTAGAAGAGCATGTTGACTATTTGAAAAAGAGTTTAGGAGAGACAGGTTTTTTATCTTTAGGACAAAGACTTCCTCTGATTCAAGAGCATAAAAAAGGGCTAAATGAGCAACTGTTAGATCTAGATAAAGAAGAGGAGAGGTTTTTTGTAGCGACAAGTGGGAGTAGTTTTCCTTTTGATCCTGAAATTGGAGGGTTGCAGCGGGAAATGCATGGTTTAATGAAGGAGCGGGATGAGAGGGGGCTAGCGCTCATGGAAAGTACTCCTCCAGCAAACTTTATTGCCAGATTAGATGCATTAAATCTCGAAGAGCTCCGCATTAAATCGGGAGTGGATCAGTTTTTTGGGCAGCTGATCTCTGGGCTCCATCAAAGTAGTTACGAACGGGATAAGATTTTGGTTCATCTGGGGGATTTTAGCGAAGTACTTTCACCCGACGCTTATCAACTCACAAAAATTCAAAAAGAGAAAACGCATCTTGTCACTCTTTTAAAAGAAAAAGAGGGGATAGAAGTGACAGCCTCATATCTTAGAAACCAGATCCGCCTTTTATCGATACAAGAGGAGATATTAAAACAGCGTGTCTTTCATCGTAGCGCGTTAGCAGAGGAATTTTTAGGAATTGATATTCAGACCTTAAAGAAGGTTCTTCTTAGTGCTTTGCAAGAGCGCGATAGCAGTTTAGACAAAGTGCGCAAAATGGAATTTGTAAAAAAGCAAATGCATGAAGAGCCAGTCGAATGGGTCTCCTTCAGTGGAGCCTTGCCCGATACCCTCAGTAGAGAGATGGCTTTAGAAATAGGTAAACTCACGCAACAAATGCGCAAAAAAGGGAGCTTTACGGAAAAAGAATTAGAAAGGATGGAGCGCTCTGCTTTGCAGAAGAAAGGCGATTTACTAAAGCATATGGATCAAACGATCCACTTAGAACGCCTTCAAACCGATTTGATCAATAAGCGGATGCGGTTAGTGCAGACAGCCCTACTCGATTTGATTAACAAAGATATCGCTGTTTTGCAGCAACAAATCAAAGACCGCATCAGTGAGCGTTTAACCCATATCAAGAAAGAAAAAGAACTGGTTAGGGGTCAGATGGACCAGATCGCGGAGGAGATGGGAAAAATTCCTGAAATGTGGCTAAAAGAACGCCAGTTGCAGTTTAGCTCCGAGATGCATAAGGGGATGCTAGAGTCTATCGTCCGTCTTGTTGAGTCAAAAAATATCGAAAATAATCTTGTGACTATCGAATCCAAACCTTTAGATTTTGCCTACTCCTCTATTATTCCTAATCATCCGAAGCTCAAAATCATTACGCTACTGGGTATGATGGTCGGCATGGTTTTGACTTTTGGGTGCTTTTTTTTTAGAGCCTTTTATCAAGGTATTCCCCTTTCACTAGAGAATCTTAAAGTACGTGGTTGTAAAGTTTTGGGAAAGCTTTCCAAAAAAATCTCTCTTGAACATTTTGATCTAGAAGTTTTACGTCGCCTCTCGCTTCTATTAAAGGAAAAGGACCAAGCGCCTCTTGTCGTGACTCTTGTTTTAGGGAAAGGGGAGGACTACTCTTCCCTCTTAGCAGAGCTTCTCCACAAAGAAGGTCGAAAGACGTTGTTGGTAGATTTGGATTTTTCACAAAAAAGAGAGCAAAGAAATCTTTCGGGATTGCTCTCTTTCTTAGAGGGGAAAGTCCAAGAACCAACGGTTATCAGTAAAGCTTACGGGGCCTATCTTCCTCTGGGAGGATCCTCTGTTTTTGGAGATGAACTCCTGAAAAGTAAAACTTTTTCCGATTTTATCAATAAAACCAAGCATCAATATGATGTTGTTTTGTTAGCATTGCCCCAAAAGGCCAAAGATTCTCTTCCCAAAAGTTTTTTCTCCTGCTCCGATGTGATGATTATAAAACTCGCGGAGGAGAATTATGGAGAGCTTCTTCCCTATTTTCAGTGGGGTGATGAAAAAGGGACCGTTGCGTTTGTTGGGCGTTCATGACCCATTTCTGCTGCAGTACAAGCTGCAAAAAGGCCTCCAAACAAAAAGAACATGAGCCGTCCGGAAGTGTAGGCAATCCAATAATGATCTGCCAGACCGATGAGGAGCATCGTTATAAAGATAATGCCTAGCGTTAAAGAGAGGGGGGTAAACCGTTTTTTTATGTAAGGTTTAAAGAGCGATACAATAAAAAGGATGAGAAAGGTTAATCCAATAATACCTGTTTCCGCAGCTATTTGGAGATAGATATTGTGGGATAGGCCTCCTGCTTGACTAAGCTCTTTAAGTTCAGGGTTTAGGATTCCATACGGAAATAAGGAAAATCCATTAAATCCAACCCCAATAAACGGAGAGTATAGGATGAGAAGGTAGGCAATACGATAATAAAAAAGGCGTCCCTGATCGGAAGCCATGGATAGGGCATTATAGTTAATAATTCCTCCACGATCGATCAGATATGTGGATAGAAAAACAAGGGAAACTGCAACCACGGTGAGTAAGAAAGCTCCTAAAGTAAGGATCTTTTTTTTCATTGCAGGTGAGAAGGTTGTTTTTTTCGTGAGACCGATAGAAAAAAAGATTATTGTCCCGAAAATCCAACCAAAAAAGCCCCCTCTTGCAAACGTAAGCACTAATGTGAGAATTTGCAAAGCAATGAGTAGAAGGATAAGAAATCCTATCCCCCTTTTTGTAGAGGTAATATAAGCATAATAAGAGACAAAAAGGGTGATCGCTAGGTATCCTCCAAAAATGTTCGGGTGATCGAAGGTTCCATGAGAGCGTAAAATCCGTGTATGCCCTTCTGGTATCCAAGGAAACCATCCTGACAAGAACTGTTTTCCTTCACTCAAGTCAAAGACGGCAATATTGTGCATGTAAGGGTTAACTACTGGTTCTGATAAAAATTGTAGCCCTAAATGGTGTTGCATCACGAACTGTCCTACTCCGATCAGGCATTCTAATGACGAGACAATAAGAAACCCCCAGAGAATTCGAGAGATTAGATCCAATCGCTTTTGATAAATAACGAAAACAAGATGAAAAGCCAGTAAAGCAAGGATCAGATTGATGAGAGCTGTATACTGCAAAAAGTAACTCGAAAATAGAGAGAAAAGAATCGAGAAGAAGGCTGCAAAAGAATAAAAAGTCAAATAGCGGGAGTGGCGGTTAAAAAAAAGCTCTTGCATGCGTGTTTCCTTTAAGAAGCACAGTCCGATAAAAATGGCCACAATCGCAAAATCTGTTAAGTAAAAATGGATATATTTTTGAAAAAGATCAGGGACATTGAATGGAAAGGAAACAGTTTTTTCAAACTGATGGAGAAAATGACAGGAAACCCCACGAAAAATTTTATACTTAAAGTTTGCAACTGGAAATGCAATAATGAGTAAACTTGAAAAAAAGTAGATGAGCTTCTTCAGGTTCATAGAGAATCTATTTTATGACGCTCTAGGATTTCTCTCCACTTCTTTATCACTAGAGCAGCAAGAGGAGCTGCTTCCTTACCATAATCTCCAAATTTAAGGTAAACCACTACCGATAGCTCTGGCATATCCAGTCGATAGTTTTCCCCTTCCTTAAAAGAGAGCGCTCCGAACCAGATTTCTTTACAAATCAAAGGTTGAGCTTCACGGTCTAAAGTAGGGCGATGGACAAATTCTGCAGTCGATGTTTTTCCAATAAATTGATCTTGCAAGGCTTTATACTCAGGAATCCACTTAGGGTGTTCATAGAGTCCTCGGATCCGGTAGGGTTGGACAGGGCCTTTCTCTCCCATGACAACCCCACGCATCCCCTCCATCAGCTCTGTACGGACACGAGGGGGCATCTCTAAAGTTTTTTTAAGGGTCACAGCAGATTCTTTTACAGAGTGATGGTCTGCTCTTAGCTTTACAATTTGAGGTTTTAATAGAGCCCCTCCATTTCCGATGGTTGCAAGCATCATCGTAGCTTGAAGGGGCGTTACCACTAAAGAGTGTTGTCCAATGGCAAAAGAGTAAAGTCCTGTCCGGTTAAACCGGAGATCATCAGGTACATAGCCACTAATCTCTCCATAGAGATCAATCCCTGAGCGCTTACCAAACCCAAAGTCTGCCGCTACATTTTGAAGATCTGTGGGATGATCAATCACTTCTGCTGCTAAGAGTGAAAAATAGATATTACTTGAACGTTCTAGAGCTGTTCGAAAGTCTACTTTTCCTAAAGAAGTGTGGCTCCGAGGGAGTCGCCCTCCCTTGTAGAAACGGGTAATGGGCGTTCCGTCCAAATGATATCCTAGGAGTATTCCGTTATCAGAGACAATTTTTGTGTTGATTTGATCAATGATCGTGAGGGGATTAAGATCCTGAATGGGTAAGTGATGATCTTGATGGCGTAGGTAGTTTTGTTTTAAAGCTTCGTATCCCGTTACGACCTTAAACAAAGAGCCAATCGCTGTTGCTTGTCCGTAAGCGAAAGATTTTCCATATCCAAAGCCATTTTTTGGATAAAAGGCACCAGCAAGGCCTTGCAATTTTTGTTCTCTCAAAGAGGGATAATGCCCCCAAAGAGGTTGAGAAAGTTCTTTAAAGCTGCGAAAGGTTGTTAACAGCTCTAAATTTTGGTGTTTAAGAAGTTCAAGGGATTCAAGCAAACTGCCCTTAACCTGTTTACTTTTAAGAACAAGATGGAAGAGGAAAGGATGTAAATCGACATCACTAGCGATTTTTCCATAAATGAAAGCATCAAAAAATTTCCATTTATGTTCGTTCCAGAATTCCCCAAAAAGCTTGGTTTCCGCCTCCCTTAAATAGTCGGTATAAGGGTGAGAGTAGGTTTTGCGTTCTTTCTCCTCTTCCCTTTTTTCCTTCAAATAAGCCTTAAAATTCTTTTTTCTCCAGAGAGGGAAAAT
>JAKQGT010000236.1 GCA_029556005.1 Chlamydiota bacterium
ATCACTGAGAATATGACCTCCCTGAACATGTGTTTTTTCTAGTGTTTTTTTTACAATTTGATGAAAAGCTCTCTCGGTTGTTGCCAAGTGTTGTCCTAAAACTTTAAGCCATACCCCACCTATCTTGAAATAAACATCTTCCTCTAACACCAACTCCCCTTGCAAAAATTCTAGGAGAGGGTGAAATTGCCAATCAATCCCATTACAACGCATTGATACAAGGTGTATCTGCTGTTTAAAATCAGCAAGCGCGTGATGTTTATAAAAAAACTGCAACTCACTCACAAGTTGATGAAATGTTGGACGATAACTCCAAGGAACACGAAAATCTGCCCCCTTATAAACCATGCGCAGTTCAAATTCTGTTGAGCGGTAGTATTCTCGATATCTTCGATGAGAAAGATAAAGCGTACTTGTAAAATCCTTTTGGGTAATCACTTTCCAAAGAACTTCAGCTAAATGTTCATTAAGTCCTTTTTCTTGCTTAGGATTCACCCTTTGAATATTAGCGAAAACCTGAAAACTCGGATCATCTTCTTCCAGAGACTCATCATTTTTATAGGTTGGCCTCCCTCGACGAATAGTAAGAAAATGGGGCAAAAGCCCAAGATATTCATCAAAACTTAAAGCCGAACCTATGCGGATCATCCCCTCTCCAATATGAACACCCACCTCTTTCTTTTCTTCTAATCCTAATAAAGGATGAATAGAAGATCCCTGACAAAAATGAGAGTCAAAATTTCTAAAAACCACCCATAAACTCTCATACTCATGCATCTTGAGCTCATATGGTTTTTTATAATGGCTTGTCGTCGCCTCTTTCGAACCAACAAGGGGGGTGACTTCTTTTTTCAAACAACTAGGCTCTACCACACGAAATGCAACATGGGTGGGGAAAGCATAGTCACAGTAAGGACGTGCTAAACGAAAGGCTTGTCCAGAAGTGAGGACAAAAACTGCCCAAACTTTTTGGGCCTTATTACTTGTGTGATTCTGCTTTGACCGATTAACAGCAAAGTACACAAAATAAGCAAAATGGTAATTAACATCTTGGTAACCTTCCGGAGATGATCCTGTTAGCGCAGCTAAAAACTTTCCCGGACGAGTTTCATTAGGCCTCCTCGAACAGTAAGCCATCAAAAAACAATCGTAATGTTCTTTTCGATTCCACTGAGGTGTCTCTACTTTATGAAAAACATGGTCTTTCTTTGCACCTCCCTCCTTGGTAGCATTATAGGCTTTTACTAAATACTCAATAAAAAGAGGGGGATTTTCAGTCGCCCTCACTTTGTCAATTTGAGCATATTTTGCAATTAAATGAATCGCCAGGTGTGGAATTTTAAGATCAGCAAAATTAGACATGGTTCCCTCTGAAAAAAAACAAGAAGATTTTAAATTTTTTTAATAAAAATTCAATCAAAAATAGTGCGCAAAACACGCATAAAAAAACTGTTTTTCCTAAATGCTCCCCCTTTTTTAATGCAAGAAAACTACAGACTTCCTACATGCCAAAAGGGATGATGGGTCACTTGCTCAGCTGAATAGGGGAGATGCCCATTGAGCAGACCGTGTTTATTCGAATAGATAAGATCATAAAAAAGGGGATCAAAAATCAGATCCTCGGGAGCCATCTCTACAATCAAGAAAGCTAGCCTTCTCCAATCTTTTAAAGTGCGCTGAGGAGTCGCCACATCTGCACCATTAAAATCTATGAGCTGCACACAATGAGCTCCCCTCTCAATCAAGATGTTTTCCGGATGAATATCCTTATGCGCCACCCCTGCAGTATGTAAAGCTAGAATCGCTTCTGCTAACTGTTTCCCATACCCCTTCACTTCTTCAACAGTAAGAGAGCGCTCCTGCATTTTTTCATATAACGTTATCCCCTCAATCGCTCGAGAAACCGCCCCCACAATCTTTTGTCCAGCATGCACCTCAGGATCAAACTTTTCTACATAATGAATCGCAGCCCCATCATAAGTAAAAACCCCATAGGTTTTACATAAATAGGGATGGGTGGGAAGGCTCAGCGCTAAAATCTCCCCTTCCAGCCCCCTGTCCCCAATCACCCGAGAAGCATTAAACTCAAACAATTTAAGAGCTAGATCCCTCCCCGCAAAATTCTCCTCTCCCCTCACTTTATAAACCGTCCCTGCCGCCCCTTTTCCTAACTTTTTTTCAAAATCCATCAATCCCATACTGACAAGCTTCCAAAAAAGCTTATCGGCAACTTCTGCATTTTTAACGACTGCATGAACCGCTTCATAAGGAGAACCCAAAACATCAACAGTAAAAAGACTCTCGCTACTTTCCCCTATCGCCTCAACCATCTTTTCCTCCTAAAAATCCCACGAAGCTTGCGCTGTAAACCCCTGCAGATAGAAAGGGATAGACCAATCAATCGTCCCCTCCATTCCTTGCTCCCAAAAGTACTGTGTCTCATACCCCCCTTTGATCCTAATGCTCCCTCTATCTAGAGGAAGCGTCCCCTCCATCCCTAAACGCAACTTACACTTAGGAACATGATAACGGTGCTTCCCATGAACAATCGTATTGATCACTCTCTGATCATTCCCCTCTAAATAGGCAAAAGAGGCCCCACCACAGATAGCGATTCCTGGATAAACCTCTTCCTTCATAGAAAGCCCAACAAGCGGTCCCCACCCTCTCTGCCGATCCACGACTACCCATCTTTCACTGATTGTCGTCACATGATCCTTCCAATCCCAGTCTACCCCCACATAAGGCTCCAATTGAAAACCCTTAAAAAGGGAAAACGGATGACTCATCATCAATTCCAAATCATGGAAACAGTCTTCATTCCTAATTTTCTGCGTCTTGTTCAGAATCGGCATGCTAAAACTCTTCTCCCTCTCAGCCCCCCAACGGGTATATACAGCCCCAAAATCTACAAAACTCAAGAATCTTTCCCGATCGACAGAGACGCGATACCCCGGATTAAACCCCCCTTTCTTTGGCAAGAGCCCTACCCCTTGCGTCATATACATCAACTCCCCCGATAACCGAATTGCAGACGGTTCACTCTCCTGCCCATACACCCCCACAGAGATCCCCATAATGGCAATATACTTAAACAACTTCAAAAGTTGGATTTTTGGCTGCGCCAAAGCACCGTAATTTGCCGATCTTAAATGGCCTAATATTAAAAATATGAGGTCATTTAAGATCGACGAATTCCGAAAGCTTTCGCGCTTGCCCAAAACCAATTTTTGAAGTTGTTTAAGTATAACTTTCAGAAGCTTTAATAACATAATTACCTAAATGCACTTAGAAAACAGGCAATTATGAAAAATCACTCAAAAAACAAAAAGAATTAAAAATCTAATTAATCTGTTTAAAAAATATTAGTTTCCAAAATATCCCTCAGCTATGATATATTTCTTCCCAAAATACAATGAAAAAAAGCATAGAATTTTTTTATAATTGTTTGGAGGAAGATGATCGCACAGATACAATTGGAACGAGATTTCATCTCGACGGGTTCTAAAGGGTTATCCATTGAAGCTGAAACCCCTAGACTCTATATTCGCTCCTACCAAGAGGAAGATTTTGAAGAGTGCCTGAAACTCTACAGCGATAAAATCTCAACAAAATACTTTGATCATGGAAAGCCCCGATCTCCCCAAGAGATTAAAAAGTATATCCAAGGAAGAGGAAGGTATTACTTCGATAGAGGAGAGCCTTATGGTCTTTTCTCCGTTTTTTCTAAAGACGATCACACTTTCATAGGACAAGTAGACATCGTCCCCACCCCCGGAACTCTCGAAATTGGATGGATTTTCTTTTCTGAATATCACGGTCAAGGACTAGGTTCCGAAGTGGTGAGCCTTTTTTTAGTCAAACTCCTCGACGAGATCATAGAAAAAGGGTTCCTGGCTGAGGGAGAGCCCATTACCAAAGTGATTGCAACTGCTCACCCCGAAAACATCGCCTCCAATAAACTGATAGAAAAAGCGGGGCTCACCTTTGAAAAATCTGCAGAAAGATACGGCGGAAACCCCAGAAACTGGTATGCACGCACAGTGCCCCAAAAGCATATTTGGAAAGCCGATCAATATCATGATCTTTCAAAAGCACAGTGCGCTGCGGCATCAGAACTACTATCCCATCTAAACCTTCACGGAACCGAGCATGTCCTAGATGTCGGTTGTGGTGATGGGAAAATCACAGCAAAAATTGCTGCCCTTGTCCCACAGGGGCAAGTCCTAGGAATAGACATCTCCCCACAAATGATCGCTTTTGCAAAAGAAAAATTTTCCTCAGACACAAATCTCACCTTCTCTATTCAAGATGCCCAGACATTTCACTATATCCAGAAATTTGATCTCTTATTCTCCTCATTTGCTCTCCAGTGGATTCCTAATAAAAGTACCTTTTTCAAAAAAGCCTACAAAAGCTTAAAGCCCAAGG
>JAKQGT010000262.1 GCA_029556005.1 Chlamydiota bacterium
ACGTTGATTCTCCCGCAACCTTTTCTGGGATTCTCGACGCACTTGAAGCCATCCAAAAAGATCTTCCCCTCATCTGGCCCCTCCATCCTCGCAGTAAAAGTGCGATTGAAAAACACGGGTTTGGAAAGAGAATCGCTTCTCTCGCTAACTTAAAAATCATCGACCCTCTCGGTTATATTGACAATCTCTCGTTAATGGATAAAGCGCGCGTGGTCCTTACCGATTCGGGGGGAATTCAAGAAGAGACAACAGTGCTTAACGTTCCCTGCCTCACGCTCCGTAAAAATACCGAGCGTCCCATCACCATTACCGAAGGGACTAACCGCTTAGTCGGCGTTGAAACCCAAAACATCTTAGAAGGATTCCATGCGATCGCAACCATCTCCCCTAAATCGCCCCCTCTTTGGGATGGGAAAACAGCCTCTCGAATCGTCAAAATCCTGGAGGCTTTATGAAACAAGTCCTCATTAAACAAGGACAATCCATTGTAGAAGAGGTCCCCGCCCCCTGTGTTGAGAAAGGACGGGTCCTTGTTCAAGTCGATCACTCCTGCATCTCTCCTGGGACCGAGCTCAGCAGCCTACAAGGTAGCGGCGAGCCTCTTTGGAAAAAAGCCCTAAAAAATCCCCAAAAAGTAAAAAAAGCCATTGAAATGGTGATGGCCCAGGGCTTCAAAAAAACGAAAAGCTTAGTCGAAGGGAAGCTCTCCTCGGGAAATGTTACCGGTTATTCCGCTGCAGGAACCATATTACAAGTCGGCAAGGGGGTTACCGATCTCCGGATCGGAGACCGCGTTGCTTGTGCAGGTGCCCAGTGTGCCCATCACGCCGAAGTGATCTCTGTCCCCCGTAACTTAACAGTTCCCATTCCCGAAGGGGTCTCCTTTGCCCATGCTAGTACCGTGACCCTGGGAGCGATTGCCATGCAGGGTTTACGCCGCGCTGCCCCAACCCTCGGCGAAACTTTTGTAGTCATTGGACTCGGTTTTTTAGGACAACTCACAACACAATTTCTTAAATTGAATGGGTGTCATGTTGTGGGGATCGATTTAGATGTAAACCGGACAGACCTTGCTGAAGAATTAGGAATGGATATCGGCTTTAACCGGACAGATGTAGAAGAAATTGGCCGCCTCACTCACGGAATTGGTGCAGATGGTGTCATTATTACAGCAGCCTCTTCCTCCCATGATCTCATTGCCGATGCCTTCCATCTATGCCGCCGGAAAGGACGTGTTGTCCTTGTTGGGGATGTGGGTCTTAACCTCAAACGGGCCGATTTTTACCAAAAAGAGATCGATTTCCTCATCTCCACTTCGTATGGGCCAGGTCGTTATGACTCCCAGTATGAAGAGCAGGGAATAGACTATCCCCTTCCTTATGTCCGCTGGACAGAAAATCGCAACATGAGCGCTTATCTCGACTTACTGGCTCAAGGGAAAGTCTCTATCGATGCTCTCATAGCCCAATCTTTTCCCATCGATCGCGCTCAGGAAGCTTACACCACCCTCCAAGGAGACGGCATAAAACCCCTTGGCGTCCTCCTCTCTTACCCCAAACGAGAGATCTCTCATACAATCACCACCCCCAAGCTCCAGTATCGAAAGGGAACCCATATTGAAGTGGCCGTCATTGGAGCAGGAGGGTTTGCTAAGGGCATGCATCTTCCCAATTTAGAAAGCTTAAACGATCAGTTTCAAATCAAAGCTATCGTCTCCCGGTCGGGACATAATGCAGCAGCTACTGCCAAGCAATTTAATGCGCCGATTGCTTCCACAAACTATAGTGAAATTCTCTCAAACCCTGAAATCGATGCCGTGATCATTACAACCCGCCACGATCTCCACCAACGTATGGCACTTGAGGCTCTGAAAGCAGGAAAGCATGTTCTTCTCGAAAAACCTCTTTGCCTGAGCTTCGAAGAATTAGAAGAAATCAAAACCTATTTCTTAGAAAGCAGCTCCACACCTCTTCTTCTCACAGGATTTAACCGCCGTTTTTCTCCCCCTATCCAAAAAATCAAGTCCCACTTAAAGGGACCTCTCGTCATTAACTACCGCATGAATGCAGGCTTTATTCCGCGCGATCATTGGATCCAACAAGAAGAGGGAGGAGGGCGTAACATTGGAGAAGCGTGTCATATCTATGATCTCTTCACCTATCTTACAGAAAGCAAAGTCACCCAAATCAACGCCCAAAGCATCCGTCCCCCATCGGATCAATATCACATCAATGATAACTTCATCGCTACCCTGCAATTCCAAGATGGATCTGTTGCCACGTTGACCTACACCTCCCTCGGCTCTCCAGACTATCCCAAAGAACACATGGAAATTTATGCCGATGGAAAAGTTTACGTCTTAGAAGATTACAAAAAAGTCACCCTATTCGGCTCCAAAGAGCCCGGTTACTCGAGTCCAATCGCCCAAAAGGGGCAAAAAGAAGAACTCGCTGCCTTTGCCCAAGC
>JAKQGT010000337.1 GCA_029556005.1 Chlamydiota bacterium
GAAACGCCTTCCCAAAAGGGCTACAGAAATTGCTGTAACCTTTAAAAAACCTCCGGGGGTGCTCTTCCATGAACAGGGAGAAGATCATGAACCCAACGTCCTGGCCATCCGGATCCAACCCAACGAAGGAATTGCCCTAAAAATCAACTGTAAAGTTCCAGGCCCTAGCAGCCCGATTCAACCCGTAAAAATGGACTTTCGCTATGGAGCCTTTTTCGGGCTCACTCCCCCCGATGCTTACGAGCGTCTCCTTTGCGACTGTATTGCGGGAGATAGCACCCTATTTGCCAGGCAAGATGAGGTCTTTCACTCCTGGCAGTTTTTCAATCCCCTTCTCGATTACTGGGCTCAAACGAAACCTAAAGATTTTCCTAACTATGAAGCGGGCAGCTGGGGACCCAAATCTTCAGAAGAAATGCTCAGGCGAGATGGCCGTAAATGGCGCTTGATCTAAGGGGGGTTTAGAGGGTAAACTAGCAAGTTATGGTAGAAACGATACATCCTGCAGATATTGAATCCGAACTCGGTCGCATTTGGGAATCCTTCCAAGGAACCAACAAGATGCGCGCTTGCCTCTTTAATCTGATCATCTATGCTCAAAAAGGGCAGCGCAATGCTTATCTTAATCAGATTGCTCAAAAAGTCATTGAAAAATTTCCATCTCGCATCATCTTCATCACCTATGATGAGAGCTGTAAAAATCACGACCTCCGTACCCGTGTCTCCGTCCTTACAGCAGATGAAGGGGAAAATGAAATCGCTTGTGATCTCATCGAAGTCGAAGTGTGTAGCAAACACCATCCGATCGTCCCCTTTGTCATTTTACCTCATATTTTGCCCGATCTCCCCGTTTATCTTGTCCATGCAGATGATCCGACTGAACCCAATCCGATTGCTGAGCAGCTAGAACATCTTGCTAAAAGAATTATCTTTGATTCGGAGTCAGCCTGTAACCTCCCAGCCTTTGCAAAGGCTGTTTTAAAATTAAAAGACAACTCCCATGCAGAGATTGCAGACCTCAACTGGGCCCGGACAGAGGGGTGGCGTCAGCTTTTTGCCAACGTTTTCAAATCTTCAGATGAGTTAGAGAGATTAAAAGGGGCAAAAAAGATGACCATCGCCTACAACTCCCTTGAAACAGATTTTCTTTGCCATACCGATATCCAATCGATCTACCTTCAAACTTGGATCGCTGTGCAACTCGGCTGGAACCTCTCAGATGTACAGCCCTCAAAAAACTCCCTCCGCTTTTCCTATAGCCAAGGCTTACAAATAGAGCTCATCCCTTCAGAAATGCAGGGTCTCTCCCCTGGACGTATTCTTTCCATCGAAATCGAAACAGAGAGCGGCTACCACTACTCCTTTAAAAGAAACCCCGAGTGTCCCCACCACATTACGATTGAAAAATCGAGTCAAGAGTACTGCTCCCTTCCCATGCATTTTGTTCTTGATAAAGACGTTTCAGGGCAATCTCTTGTTAAAGAGATTTGTCATAAAGGAACCAGTACACATTATATCCACATGTTAAACGTGTTATCAGGAATAAAAAACGAGCAACTAAACTATGAGTAGTCATTTTGCATCTTGGGATGAAAGGCGGGATATTGCCCACCCAGGAGATCAAGGAGAAACCCTCGCTTTTTGTGTGGAGCATTTTATCAATTGTGCAAAAGAAGCCATCAGATCTCACGGCTATTTTGCTGTGGCTCTTTCGGGAGGCTCTACCCCGAAAGCCCTCTTTAAACTTCTCTCAACAGCTCCCAATTCCACAGCCATTGACTGGGCTAAAGTTCTCCTTTTTTGGGGAGATGAAAGAAGCGTTGCCCCCACAAACCCCGAAAGCAACTTTCGTATGGCTATGGATGCTGGACTGAAAACCCTCTCCATCCCTCCTAAACATGTTTTCCGTATGGAAGCCGAAGAAAACATTCAGGAAAATGCTAAAGCCTACGACAAAAAAATCCATGAAACCCTTGGAGAACGTCCTTTTGATTTAGTGATGCTAGGTATGGGAGAAGATGGACATACCGCCTCCCTTTTTCCAGGGACAAAAGCCCTTCAAGAGTCTGAAGCCTGGGCTGTTTCCAATGAAGTGCCGCAAAAAGAAACCTGGCGTATGACCCTTACCTATCCTTGCATCAACCGTGCCAGAAATATCGTGATCTATGTTCTAGGCAAAAGCAAAGCAGAGATGGTTGCAAAAGTTCTTCTCGAAAAACACGATCCCCCTTATCCAGTCGATCTTATCGGAACTCCTCATAACAAAGCCCTCTGGGTACTCGATACCGCCGCAGGTGCAAAAATTTTCCACAAATTAAAAAAAACGTGAATTCGTAAATAGATCTCTCTGAGAACGTCTATCTTTTTGTGATCTTTCCAGGAAAAACTGCTCGAAGATAGCGCTTTGGCGCAGCCGAAAATCCAATTTTTGAAACCATTTCGGTATAGTCCCGAATTCACGTTTAAAAAATAAAATATTCAAGAAGAAGAGATTCTATTCCAAAGAAGGAGTGACACTAGGTAGCAACTTGGGTTATACTTATACTCAAATAACTTCAAAAGTTGTTTAAGTATATAACCCACTATGAAAGTTTTAGGAATTGAAACATCGTGCGACGAAACAGCAGTGGCTGTTGTTGAAGATGGAAAAAAGATTTTAGTCAATTTGGTTGCCTCTCAAGCTGAGGTGCATGAGCAATATGGGGGTGTTTTTCCTGAGATTGCCTCGCGCCAACATATGGATCGCCTTCTCCCCTTAGTCGAACAAGCTCTAGCTCTTGTAGGAGAGATCGACCGTATTGCTGTTGCCAATGGCCCCGGGCTTATGGGCTCTTTACTCATGGGAGTCACTGCAGCTAAAACATTGGGTTTTGGATGGAATAAACCTGTCGTCGGGGTGAACCATGTGG
>JAKQGT010000338.1 GCA_029556005.1 Chlamydiota bacterium
ACCCACTGGAAATGTCTCCAAAAAGGAAAAGGGGTCTCTCTTGTGGAACTCGTCCCCCATACAGGACGGACCCATCAACTCCGCGTCCATCTCAGTGAAATGGGGCATCCGATCCTCGGAGATTTGCAATATGGAAGGGAAGTTGTCTTTCCAGAAGAGGTTCACCGCCTCTGCCTCCATGCTTATCGCCTTTCATTCCTCCATCCCAAAACAGGAAAGCGGATTCAAGCAACAGCCCCTGTCCCCTTACTATTCAAAGGATTCTTCAATAATCTCTGACTAACCTTTACAACTGTAAAGATTCCCAACACAGAGAGGAGAGCGATGATGGAATACTTTAGGAGTGGAGAAGCTTCCTCTCTTGGGAGAGGGGGCTCCTCTTGCTGGGATCTAGGAGGCTGGGGTTGGGGAAAAGGGTTTCTAACTTGAGGGATCATATAAGGGACCTCTTTGAAAAAGTCTTTTACATAATCCTGGCAAGCTTGGGTAATTTTGGGGGGATTGGTATTTTCTAGTCGAGTGAACCTCTGAGGAAGAGAGTCAAAGCAGTAGGAAAATAGCTGTTCTGTTTGGGGTGTAGGTTCTCCTATGTCGTTCGCAGAGCTATTTTTGCTAAATGTGATGCTTTTCCATTCGATATGATGGAGCTTGGATAAGCTTTTAGAAAAATACTCCCCATAAAACGTCTCTTCATTATGAACGCGGATAAAAAGGCCATGGATATCCTCCGAATCTCTTTTATCCCAGGCGATGCGCACATTCCAAACCTTTCCGTTATACTCATAGGTGATGCCATTAAATAGCTGAGGTAATGGGGTATTGCATCCCAGGAGTTTTTCTGTATGGCAAGTAAATAGATGCGTTTTTAGATGATCTTGTATGGTTGTCATTTATGCCTCCTGTCTATTGGCCAAAAGGGCGCAGGCAAGAATGGGAACGGAAAGCCCCAAGCCGATCGAACCTAAGACAGCAGTCCTGAGAGTTTCACACTCTCCCTTTGAGTATTGATAGATATTTTGCATCACACGGTATCCGAAGTAGAGGGTGGCTAGGGCACTGATAGCTGCAGTTACTGTGAGGCAACTTGAGAGGGGATGATTTTGTTGAGGTTGGGGGGGAGGAGGATCAAAATGGGGTGGAGTGAGTTGAGGACAATTTTGCAAGAAAGGGGCAATAAATGAAGATTCAATCACTCTTTTGGGTAATTGAGGAATTGCAACCTCATCTTTGCGCTGCCCAAAAGCGATCACTTTTCTGAAAAGATGATTTAGATCTGCTGTTTTCTCTACATCACCATTGCTATACCCTCCAAGCTCAGCAGATGTCTTGCATATATATGTTTCAGATTTTGCGCTAAATTTGTAGAGATAGATTTGCCGACTGGAATGGATGCGGAGGAAGATCTCTTTCACAACCAGATTTTCATCGCAGACTTGAAGGATGCGCACATTCCAGATTTTTCCTTCATACTCATAATTGACCCCTTCTTCACGGATAAGATCAGTCGGATCATCCTGAAATTGTGCATGGATGGCCTCGTAATCTGGTGTAAATAGATGTTTTTTTAAGACTTGATCTAGAGTAGCCACATTCTTGCCTTACATTTTTTTAGGAAAGAGTATAGAGAAAAAGGTGATAAAAAAAAAGGGTAAAAAAAAATTATAAATAGGAGATGTGATCCCTATGGGGCATCCCCTACTCGGAGGTTTGCAATAGGGGAAGGGAGATAATCTTTCCTGAAAAGGTCTATCGCCTCTGCCTCCATGCTTATCGTCTTTTTTTCCTCCGGTCCGAAAACAGGAAGGGGGATTCAAGCAATAGCGTCTGTGCCGCTACTATTCAAAGGGCTTATTACAGGTTCTTGAGAACGCAGTTTTTTAATCATGAGATAAACAGTTGCAATCACAAAAAATCCAGAAAGGTATTTTTTCTCTAAAGAGAGGCCTGCTTCAGGCAAAGGATTGGGTTCAAAGTAAGGAGGGATAAGGGATGGACATTGTTTGAATATGTCATCAGTATCGAGTCGTTCTATGAGCTTTTTAGTGATTTTGGGGACTTCCATATTGTCCCTACGTCTACCCTGAATAACATCTCTGAATTTGTGCCGTAATTCTTTATTTTTGGGGCACAGGGGAGAGGTTCCAGAGCCCCCTCCGGTTTCATCTTTTAGCGTCCAGAGTTTTTGGATTTTATCATCAGAATATTCACTGAATTGGTATCCCCAGAGGACTTCTTCTGAGTATAATCGAATGAATAGGCTGATGATTTCCTGAGATTCATTAGATTTAGGTAAAATTCGAATATTCCAGATTTTCCCTTCATACTCATAATTAACCCCTTCTTCGCGAATAAGGGCACTGGGGTCATCCTGAAATTGTGCATGGATGGCTTCGTAATCTGGTGTAAATAGATGTTTTTTTAAGACTTGATCTAGAGTAGCCACATTCTTTCCTCACATTTTTTAGGAATGAGTATAGAGAAAAAGGGAGATAAAAAATAGGGTAAAAAAAAATTATAAATAGGAAATGTGACGCATATTGTCGAGTTTTTTGCTAAAGAGAACGAGGAGGAAGGCGGGGACGAAAGAGGTGACAACAAAAATATCGAAGAAGGTCGAGAGGCTAATGGATGCCATGAAACCGGCTACGTACCCTCCTAAATAGAAACCGATACCGATACAGGCAAACCAAACCCCTGTCAGAAGGCCCCTGTAGCGATGGGGGCTCAGGTTGGTCACAAGGGAAAGTCCGATAGGAGCTAAGAAAAGTTCTGCAAGGGCCATTAAGGCGAACGAGCTGATCAGGTACCAAGGGTTGACAGCTGCTGCTGTAGCTCCATGGGGGATATGAGCTGCTGCCCGTTGCATGACTAAGAAACAGAGCCCCATAAAGAAAAGGCTTAAGGCCGTTTTCATTGGGGGACTTGCGTTGGATTTAAGTCTTCTCAAATAGAGATAGAGGCGCGCTAAGGGGAAAGCAAAGAGAATGAGGAAAAAAGTTTCAGCAGAGGTGAACCAAGGGACAGGTATTTCAAAACCTCCTAGATGGCGATCGGTGAAGTTTAGAGCAAAAAGGGTCATGGAAGATCCTGCTTGATTGTAGGCCATCCAGAAAACAATCGAGACAAAAGTCATAATGAGAATGACAACAATCCGGTCAATCTCATGTTTTTTTAGGGGGAAATGGTGAGGATCATTTTTCTTTGAGACAAAGTAGTGAGGGGGGACTTCGAGGTGCTTGAGTTTTCTAACGACGGTAAAGTAGGGAATAACCCCTAACAATTGGACACATCCTGAGACAATGAACACAAGTCTCCAATCCACCGTTTGTAAGTACCCCAAAACAATCATCGAAATAAAAACCCCGACATTGACTGAAGAGTAATAAATCGAAAATCCGCCCTCGCGAATATGGTGTTTATCGGCATAGATACTTCCTAAGAGAGAGTAGATACTCGGGGTAAAGAGCCCTCCTCCTAGCCCAATAAGAATGAGGGCAGGAATGATCATGAATTCCGTGAGTGAGGCCAAACAAAAACATCCAGCTGCTGTGAGGAGACTTCCCAGAAGAATGGGGCTGCGGTAGTTCCATTTATCGGCAATATACCCTCCTAAAATGGGGAGGATAAAGGCGATGCCTGTATAAGCTCCAAAAAGATGGGTCGCTTTAGGGGTAGAGTAGGTAAAATATTTTACAAGAAAAAGGACGAGGAGATTTCCAATTCCCCAATAGGCAAAACGCTGACACATTTCAGTCAAAGCGAGGAGATACATCTCTTTAGGGTGTTTGTGAGAGAAGATAACGTCTTGCTGTTTCATATCCGCTTCATTAGCATTCGAAGAACATTTTGAATCTTAGCGTCAAAAGGTGATTTAAGCTATAGTTTTTTTAAGTATTTTGTACAATCACCTCATATTTTTGAAGCGAAAATGATTAAGCTATGAAGATTCTTATTGTTAAAACTTCCTCTCTCGGCGACATCATTCAATCCTTTTCTGCAGTGGCCCTTATAAAGAAACACGATCCAGAGGCTGAGATCGATTGGGTTGCGGAAAAACCTTTTTGTGAGCTTTTGGAGTCTCATCCCTCTATCCACCGGGTCATTCCCATCGAAGCGCGCAAGTGGAAAAAAGGAGTTTTAAAAAACCGTAGGTCCATTGGAGAGGCTTTTTCCAATCTAAGGAAGGAAAGCTATGATCTCCTTTATGACCTTCAAGGAAATATTAAATCGGGTTTGATTACGTTTTTTGCAAAGGCCAAAAAGAAGGTGGGCTATACTTTTTCTTCAGCCCCTGAGTGGCCGGCGAGTCTCTTTCTCTCTAAGCGGCACCCCGTAGATCTTCACGCTCCCATTGCGCAGCAGTACCTTTCTCTTATTCAAAGGGATTTAAACCTCCCCAATAACCCTGTTGAGTGGGGGATTCAACTCCATATCTCCTCAGAGGAGGAGAAGTGGATTAATAGAGAACTTAGAGAGGTCTCAAAGCCCTGTTTTATGATCTGCATGGGTTCTCAGTGGGAGAATAAAAAACTTTCTCTCCCGTGTTGGAGAGAGTTTTTAGAGAAATTAGAGGGAAAATTTTCTCCTTATTTTTTCTTTGTATGGGGATCGGAAAAGGAAAAGGTGGAGGCAGAAACCCTTCAAGCTGCTTTTCCAGAAAGGAGTCGGGTTTTGCCTCGGATGCGTCTCCCCGTTTGGCAGCGGTTTATGGAGCGGATGGACCATATTCTCACTGTAGACTCTGGAGCACTCCACCTTGCTGCGACAACCTCTACCCCAACCTTTAGCATCTTTGGCCCTTCGCAAGCGGAGGTTTATGGTCCCCTAGGAAAGCAGCACCAAACATTCCAAGGTTCCTGTCCTTATGGGGTTTCTTTTGATAAGCGCTGCCCCAAACTCCGTACCTGCAAAACAGGGGCTTGTTTAAAAGGAGTTACGGGAGCGTGTTTAATGGATCAATTAAGATAGCTCGACGGCGGCGGCGAGTTTATCGAAATCAATGTGAGATTCTACGAGGGCGATGGCTTCCCCAATTTTTTCTTTGTCTTCTTTACGGATTTTTACCGTGTAAGAGGTGATCATTTCCATCGCTTTGTAGCTGCTGACGGGAGCATAAAGCATGGGGATATTGGCTTTTTTTAGGGCTTCTACGATGGTTTGGCGGGGAGGGGTTTCTCCGGTAAGAATCATGCCGACAGCGAGATCATCTGAAGGATTGGCGATTTTGACATCCCAGTGTTTCGTAAGAGTGGCTAAGATAATGTCTTCACGGTTTGCTGGGGTAATGATGAGTTGGTTGGGAAGGATGAGTTCACGGTAGTTTTTGAGGGAGGTTGCGACAAGGCGCATATGACGAAAGTGGCGCATGTGGTGATCTTCTCCAGAGAGAAGGGTGGCATTAAAAAGGGTTTCATAGTCTTGCATGGAAGGATTGCTTAAAAAAGGATCGAAGGGAATACATCCTAAAATGGGGATATTCCAAGTTTTTAGGGCTTTTTCCATGTAGTTCAACACCATTTCACGTTTGTCATCGTGAACGCGGTTTAGGATGACACCTGCCACTTTAACACCGTAGGCATCGCACAGGGCCTTGTTGACGGCTAAAGCATCAAAAGAGGAGCCGAGTCCTCCTGACGCTACTAAAATGAGATGGAGATTAAGCTCTGTTGCTACACGGGCATTATTGTAGTTGACAATCGAGCCCACACCGACATGTCCCGTTCCTTCCACAACGATGGCGTCATTGTGTTTTGAGATGGTTTGGTAAGCCGTTTGAATTTTTTTCCCTAGCTCTTCTTCATTCACTTTTCCATCGAGGTAATCGCGGGTAAAACCGCGGGGAAAAAGGACAGGGCTCATCGTGGCATCGTCATCTTTTAACCCAAAGTGGTCTTTGAATAAGACGACATCTTTGTCTACGCGCACGCCTGAATCGGTTTCGACATGTTCTTGGCCGATGGGTTTTAAGAAGCCGACATTTTTATGGCGCTTTTTTAATCCTGAAACAAGACCTAAACAGGTGGTGGTTTTCCCTACATGTTGTCCTGTTGCGGCTACAAAAAAAGCTTTCTTTTTCATGGTGTGAGCAAAGCCTCGTGTTGGAAAATCACTTCGATGACTTCTTGGGTTTCTGCAAAAATGACGCGATCGCTTTCTAAAGCCTGGACTTCTTCAGGAGTAAACCACTCCATAGGATCTTTTCCTATTGGAGTCGTAGAACCTTGAGGAGTGGCTAAGTAGATAAAATCTAAATGTTGATGGGGCCCTTCAGATCCATGTGCGGGGATTTCTTCGGTTAGGCACAGAAAGGGGCGCTCGAAACTCGTCGCATTCCAGCGATTTATCCACACATTTTCTTGCTTGATAAAGGCAATCTCTAATCCTGTCTCTTCTCTGACTTCACGCCTCGCTGCTTCAGGAGGGGACTCATTGGCCTCAATATGCCCTCCCGGAGGGAGCCATTTTTTGAGCTTAGGGTGCAGGAGAAGGAGGACTTTTCCTGCATGGAGGATGTAGACTGATGTGGTGAATTGTTTCATCATACCAGTCTATTAAACCTTATAGAGGTTTTTTATGCACGTCCTTCTACCCAACCCAGCATTTGGTAACGGATGATGTGTTTGACTAAGACAGGGTTTTGGTAAAGCCCTCGACTTTTGTCAGCCAGTCCTCTGATTTGTCCGTTGAGAATCCGTTGGGCATAGGGAGTGACTTGATCGTGTACAAGTCCTTTACCCACATCAACAGCAGCTTGAACAAATCCTCCAAATCCTTTACGCATCCCTTCTACGCGGCTCTGTTCGGCACGTTTGATTTTGTTGAAAGATTCCCGTTTCTCAATGAGTTTATCTTCAAGCCTTTTTAATAGGGCTTGAATCCGGACAATCGCTTGAGGGCGCCCCTCTCTTCTTCCAATGAAATGCATCAGCTCTGGAGTGAGCTCTTCTAAGATTGGATGAAGATCTGTGCGGATGAATCGGTTCAATTTTAAATCGTTGGGGATCCGTTCTTGATCGATATTGGATTGTTTGGCGATGAATTCTTGGATGAAAGTGGTATAATCTCCATGGATTTTGCGCAAAACATCATCCTGTTCAGTGGGATTTTTCCCAACAAAACCTTCCAGATCTTCTCTCAGCATGTGGATGATATTGCGCTCAGAAGCGAGTCCTCTTCCTGGATAGGAGAAGAGGCGCCTTTCCATCCAAGCAATGTAGTCTAAAAGCATATCAGAAGGGCCTTTGAGCCCTTGATCGATGGTGCGGCTGATGAC
>JAKQGT010000285.1 GCA_029556005.1 Chlamydiota bacterium
AAGAATCCCTATTGGAGAAAATACCATGAAAAAAATCTTCCATCTTATTCTGCTTCCTATTTTTTGCCTGACAACGCCCCTCTTAGCACAGCAAGCTCCTCCTATAGACAATTCTGACACAGAGAGCCCTACAGATCTCTCATCCCCTGCCTACGCTCCCACTCACGATGCCCCTTTTCGCACCCGTGAAGATCTCCCCCCTTCTCTCCTTAAAAAACACAAAAAAACAGCTGCTGTTGTCTTAGGAACCCTTGCTGCCGTTACCATTGGACTCATCGTATCTGGTGCGGATACAGGGAAACATATCCCTCCAAAAGAGAGTAGTACCTCTCGATGAAGGGACTCTTCTTATCCCTTATTATTGTCTTGTTACTAGCTGGCTGTCATCGAGAACCTTGGCAACACTCCTCTATCCGCAATGGAAACGGGCAACACGATCTAGCCAAACTCACCTATCCCGCCTCCAACCCCAACAGTGGGATAGAACTTGCAATCACGCGGCATGGAAAAGAGATCCTTGGCTATATCCATGTACACAGCTACACCCTTCCCCTCTACCAAGAAAATCCCCATGAAACCTTTCTCACGATTGAAACAGAGCAAGCCAGCCAAACCTTTGTCATTCCCCTCTTTGAGGGAGGACAACGGGCGCGGCTAAGCCCTATTTGTCTGGATTACCTCCTCCAAACCTTAGAACTGAAACCTTCTGTCACCCTCTCTTCAGGCCATTTTTCAGAGACACTAAACTCAGGAAATTTCCACCGCCATTACGATGCCCTTCTCCGCGAACCTAGTCGTCTTCTCCCGGAAAGCCTAGTAACCTTTGAACTATATTAAGAAGAGTTGGTATAGAGAAGTTAAAGCAAAAGGATCCTCATGAATAAGTTTGAAGCTTTAAAAAAATACACAACGCTTGTTGCCGATACAGGCGAAATCGATGAAATTAAGAAATACAAGCCTACGGATGCAACCACCAACCCCTCTCTTATTCTTAAAGCCTCTGAAATCGAAGAGTATAAACCTCTCATCCAAGAAGCCGTTGCTTATGGCAAGTCTAAAGGGGGAAAGCTAGATCTCATCATCGCAAAAGTATTTGTAAACTTTGGAGCAGAGATCCTGAAATTTATCCCCGGTCGCGTCTCCACAGAAGTGGATGCCCGCCTCTCTTTTGATGTCGAGGGAAGTATCGCCAAGGCTCATCAGTATATCGCCCTTTACAAAGAAGCGGGTATTGAAAAAGAGCGCGTTTTGATCAAGCTTGCCTCAACTTGGGAAGGAGTTCTCGCAGCCAAAGTTCTCGAAAAAGAGGGTATTCACTGCAACATGACCCTGATGTTTAGTCTCGGCCAAGCCATTGCTTGCGCAGAGGCAAAGGCAACCCTCATCTCTCCCTTTGTCGGGAGAATTCTCGATTGGTATAAAAAAGCAGAAGGGAAAGACTCCTATCCTCCAGATCAAGATCCCGGTGTTGTCTCAGTCACCACTATCTTCAATTACTACAAAAAGTTTGGATACAAAACCCAAATCATGGGGGCAAGCTTCCGTAATGTCGATGAAGTGCTAGAACTTGCAGGCTCCGATCTGCTCACCATTGCCCCTCCCCTTCTCAAAGAGCTTACCGAGTCTCAAGGGGCAGTTCCTCGCAAGCTCTGCGCAGATAAAGCACAAAAAATGGACTTAGAAAAAATCTCTGTAGATGAAAAGACTTTCCGCTGGATGGTGAATGACGATGCCATGGCAACTGAAAAGCTTGCCGAAGGGATCCGGAATTTTGCTAAAGATACCGTGAAACTCGAGAAAATGATCCAAAAGATGCTCTAAAAAGTGGAGTGCTACCCCTATAGGAAAGCACTCCCTAAGCTTGCATTAATTGCCGCGAAGCCAGTTCCAGGCTGTATTAAGTCCGGTCGTATTTGCTACCCAAGTCGCACCACTCCATACCGCACTACAAACCTTAATCGTAGCACTAACTAGATAATACTCTCTAAGGCCACTCTCTTTAAAAAATCCTTTTACAAATCCAGGTGCTAAATGAACATGGTCTCTCGCTAATGCTCCCATTGCGCTTCCTACAGCCTCAGCATTCACTTGTCCTTTAGGCCGATCATCCATAGGAACGCCTTCTAGACGACCACTCCCATCTATAAATCCCTCAACAAAAGCACTTCCTAAATTAGTAGCACGTTCGCCAGTCATTTTTCGTCCTAATTGGTGTCCTAAAAGTTGAGCATGCCCTTCTAAATTATGGTTATCCGCAATGGCATCGACCGTGTGTGTTAAGGCTTTACTAACTATAAAGTTTTCGGCTCGATGTAAGATCCCACCTGTCGATGGCTTCACATCTCTTGATTTAAATTTGAGAAACTTTGGGATGATACGTTTCGCCGCTTTTACAGGGGCTCCACCCTCATTACGAACTTGAGCAGACTGTTTTGATTGATTTTTTTTTAGGGTACAGACTAGCCCTTTTCCCATTTTTAGAGCTTTTTCTTTCAATATCTCTGGTTTATCATAGGTGTGAAGACCTATCCCATAGACTGTACGGACATATGTACTTTTAATTTGATCTGAAAATGACATGTTTAATTCTCTCCCT
>JAKQGT010000294.1 GCA_029556005.1 Chlamydiota bacterium
TTTCCTTGTGACCACCCATGCTATAGCCCCCAAGCATCTTGGCACCTTCATCACTAAATAGCCCTAAGGAATCCCAGCCAATCTCAAACTGTCTCGTGATCCCTTCGATGGTCGGTTCTTGCATCAAGATCTTGGGGTGAGGTGGAAGCTCTGGTTTAAGGAAGTCTGAAGGAGAGCCCCTCCCCATTAAAAGATCTTTGGTTTCTTTCTTCCATAGATCCAAAAGGCAGGTGTAAGAGAACTTTTCTGTGGGATAGGTCTTAAATAGCTCCTTTTCCATTTTGCGAATGGGTTCTAATAGGATCTTATCCACCGTGGTTTTTCTTTCACCAGAATCAGCCACAATGAGGGTCGCTAGACTTAATGGTATGGATCGAAAGTCGATCTTGATCTCCCGATGGCTCTGAACAAGCAAAGACACAACCGATAGCAATGCACTTCCCACGATTGGTTCTGACACTTGCAGGAAACGACAGATGACTTCAGCATAACTTTTAATAACAACTGGAAATGCATCAAAGGGGAAGCTATCACCAGGTGAAGAACTTGTCAAAAATGCCTCATGATTGGATCACATAAAGCATCAAGGGTAAATAGTTGGGGATTTGCTTGCAAAATTTTTATTTAATTTTTGAGGTTATTTTCACATATAAATGAGTATCCTTCTAGCATTAAAAGACTTTTTAGGAATAATAGACCTGTTTGGAAATGAAGAGACGTAGAATGTATGCGTCTTTCCCAAGCAGTTCGCTCTAGTGTTTTCTTAGAAAACGCTGCCAGAATCTTTTGGTTTACGGATCAAAGGAGCGTGCAAAAAATAGACTAGAACTTCGTGCGAAAGTCTGGTGGGATAGTTTTTCAATTGAATTGAACGAGGCCCCAAATGAAATACAAGGTGTGGAAGCAACATAAAAATGCCTCTGCCCCTGGTGAAACGGGTGGACTTTTGCGCTTTTCCTCCCGGCCGCGTGGTGGTTGGTTCGTTTGGGTCCTCTGGCCTGAACCTCAACAACAACAACGACGACAACTGCAACGACAACAACGGCCTGGGTGGCGCCAGGAAATTCAGCCTAAATATAACATCCCGTTAGATACGTCTAACGGGAGGCGAACTTGATCCAGCCTCCAAGCATTTTTCCTATTTCCTGAAGTTTGGTTTCTATCTCTAAGTATTGCTTAGAGTCCAAGCAGCATGTTTCTTTAGAGAGCCGCACAAAAACTTTAAGGAGATCGAGTTCAATACTCATGAGTTGAAGAATCTCTAGTTGTTTAGGTCCAAAATAATGTCCTGCTGATAGGATAGATTCGAGAATAGAAAGTACCGATTTTTCACAGCGATTCCATAGGGTGTAGCGTTTTCTTTTAGGAATGCGTAAATAGTAGCTATCAATCAGTTTGTAAAGAGCATAAGCTTGATGAAAAATAGGCACATCTGATGTTAAACGTTTATGAATCAAGAGTCCTCCTTGTATGATAAAATGATTGGATTAGAACATCTTTTCTTGTGTTGGGAACAGTTTAGAGTGGGAAAGAGAAAAAGAGAAGATGTACAGATCTTTGAAAGGCATCTTGAAGATGAGGTTTTTGAGCTTCATGAGGAACTTAAAAAGCAAACCTATCTTCATAGACCCTACCAAAAGTTTTACGTCTTTGATCCAAAGGAGCGCCATATCAGCAAAGCTTTTGTAAGAGACCGCCTTGTCCATCACATGGTTTATAATGTCCTAAGTGCCATCTATGAACCTCAGTTTATTTTCCATTCTTTTTCCTGTCGTTTAAGAAAAGGAACCCATGTTGGAATCGAGCATTTAAATCAAATGCTTAAAAAATCTTCCCGTAATAATACACGCCCTACTTATGCTCTTAAAATGGATGTGAGGCGTTTTTTTGATACAGTCCATCATCCCACATTAAAAAGTCTCCTTGCAAAGAAAATCAGAGATCCCAAAGTTTTACATCTCATTGATTTGATTATCGATAGCTTTAAAGTATCAAGCAACTCGGAAGGAAACCGTGGAATTCCATTAGGGAATGTCACTTCCCAAATGTTCTCGAACATCTATTTACATGAGCTTGACCAATTCATTAAACACCGGTTAAGAGAGCCTTTTTACCTCAGATACTCTGATGATTATGTGCTACTTTCTGAAAGCTCTACCCATTTAAAAAGCTTGATTCCTCTAATTACCCATTTTTTAAAGGAAAAGCTCCATTTAGAAATTCACCCCAAAAAAGTGAGTTTAAGAAAGTGGAGAAGTGGGATTGATTTTTTAGGATATATCTCGTTCCCTCACTACCAATTAATGCGCAAGTCAAGCAAAAAAAGAATGGAGCGTCGGTTAAAAAATGGCTATCAGGCTCTTATAGAAGAAAAAATAGATGAAACCTCCTTTGATCAAAAACTGCAATCTTATTTAGGAATGTTAAGGCATGCAAATCAATCTTTTTTAGGTGATACCTTAAAAAATATGTATTGGTGTCGAGATAGAAAAAAGTCATAGCAAGCTAATCTCAGATTAAAACCCATCTCTAACTTTAAACCCTTAATTGCTCACTAGCTCGATAGACCAATGCCCCCTGCGGGGGCTTAATGACCCATGACCATAGACCAAGTAACCAAGCACCTATCACC
>JAKQGT010000312.1 GCA_029556005.1 Chlamydiota bacterium
GCAATATAACGTCCTGCTAAAAAAGCAGATCCTAAGATCAGTGCTGGTTGCACGAAGTTGTGTAAAGTATTATTTTGAACTTGACTCATACTATTTCCCTCATTTTTTTTCAAAGTCGCAAAGATCATACTAAAGACTAGAAAAAAAGTCTAGAGGGAAATCCCTGCGTTTACACGCAGGGACTATAAAAATTTTTAAAGCTGTTTGAGCCCAAATGCAGCAAATCTTAAGTTGAAAGCTTCTTGTTGATTAGGCTGAAGATGTTCCCATTTAGTTTTGAGTTTTCTCCCCTCTAAGCGTTCATGGAGATTTCGTACAGCGCGTTCGCTAAGCTCTGCAATGATTTCTGGGGTGCTAGCCTTAAGCGCGTCATTGATTCTGGGTATTTTCTGTCTTTTTTTTTCAAGTGAACCTTGAAAGAGATGAAAATTAGGGAGGCTCCAAAGCTCTAAGGGGTGCTCAGCATAGTAAGGGTGTAGGAGATGTAGAGGGCCATCCGCGCAAGAAAGGGCATCCCGGAAGGCTGGGCTCATGGCAGCTATAGTGGTGAGGTTTCGATCGCAGAGGGTTTGAGCGAGTTCTGAGAGCTTTTCTATCGAAAGCTCGGACCAGATGTGGGGGGTGAGGTAGTACCAACGGAGTTGGTTAGCGCTTAAGGAATCAAAATCGGGGTCTAGGATGAAGGGATCAACATCAAACTCTAGGTCACTACGAGCGGTAATAGGAAGAAGATCTGCGTCATAGAAGGCTTTGGCTTTGGCGCCACGCTCTTCTTTCGAGAGGGCTTCCCACTTAGCGCTCTCTTTAAGAAAGGCGGCATGGATCTCTTGCAAGGTGGGATTGGGGGGAGGGGGCGTTGTCGTTGGCATTTGGGAAGAGATCCCAGCAAGGGCTCCAGCGAAAACAGATTCTAACAGGGTTAAACGGAGGGCTGCGGGCAGGGAGATATCGGCGCGTCCTTTTAGGGCTTTGGCAGCATAAGGGGCGACGATGGCGCCGAGAGCTAAACTGATGATAGCGCGCGCTAAGCTATTATAGGGGGTTTCTGTGTCATCGGAAAATTTTTGGCTTCCTAACGCAAAAACACTTCCGATTCCTGCAGAAAGGAGGAGTCCATTTTGTGTGGCTCCTGGAAATGTTTCAATGAAGCGCTTTGTTCCTGCAAAGTAAGCTGCAGTCATAAAAAGGGCTGGCTGAATAAAATTGTGTAAAACATTATTTTGAATCTGACTCATGACTTTCTCCCATAGTTAAAGGGAAAGAATGATATAGAGATTTGAAGAAAAAGTCTAATTAAAGAATAGGCTTGCGGAGTTCTCCTTCACGGAGGCCTAGGTTGCCATACCGATGGTAAGAAATACTTAGAGATATCTCGCGGAGGTAATGGAGGAGCTCGATCCGGCCGTTGGCTAGAACGGGAGCATGATCAATATAGGCAGCCCCTTCAGCAGCGGCTTTTTTGAGAGCTTCTGAGGGCTTATGGAGCATGCGGATCCGTCTAATTTTCCCCCCTTTTACCCGCTCTGCAAATGAAGCTTCATTCTCTTCGATGATATTGAAAATGGGGAGCATCGCCTCCCAATTGGCATGGCGTACTTTTTCATCCTCCCCTTTTTCCCAGCTGATTTCGAGGCGGGTTTCGGTGGTCAGGGCTGCTGCAAAAGCGCGAAGATAGTCGATGGGAGCATCTTGGGGGGTGAGGCG